>NZ_JAIOUU010000019.1:0-55623 GCF_019931125.1 Aestuariivivens sp. NBU2969 | reverse complement strand
TTTACAAAGTTTAGTATATTTTTACCTTCATATTGTTCCATATCTTAATGTTTTAAAGCATTAAAATACGGATTTTAAATTAATAACTCAACTTAATTATACTTTGATTCCCAATAAAATTCAATTTCTTCCAGACTTTTCCCCTTGGTTTCCGGAATCTTAAATCTTACATAGAAAAAGCACAGTACACAAATTCCACCATACAACCAGAAAATACCATGTGCTCCCAAGGCATTATTTAATACAGGGAAACTATATGTAATTAAAAAACTGGCAATCCACATGGAAGTAACAGTAATAGAAGCAGCTGCACCTCTTATTCGATTTGGAAAAATCTCTGACACAAGAACCCAAAACACTGGTGCCAATGTAAGTGCAAAAATGGCAATGGCTGTTACAATTAAGACAACTAACGAGAATCCTTTGAATCCAAAAAAGTAAAAACCTCCTATAAATAAAAATGTTATGCAAAGACCTATAGAGCCAAGCAACCAAAGGTTTCGTCTACCCCATTTGTCAATTATTTGTATAGCAATTATTGTAAATACTAAATTTACAACACCTGTTAAAATAATATTAAACAAAGAGTCACTTACACCATAACCAGCACTGGTAAAAACTTCTTCAGCATAATTAAATACAATGGTTATACCACACCATTGCACCAAAAAGGCAAGACAAATTCCTATTATAATCAAACGTTTATTTTTTCGTTGTAGGAGTTCTTTTATGCTAATAGATTTATTTGATTCAGAAAGTGTTTCTTGAATTTCCTCTTGTATTTTAAGAGCATATTTTTTTCCTCCAATATCTCCTAACACTTTTAAAGACCTATTTTTTTGGTTGTTTTTAGTTAGCCATCTTGGACTTTCCGGAATGATAAAAATCAGGAGAAAAAATAAAGAGGCTGGAATTAATTCTACCCAAAACATCCATCTCCATCCAGTTTGCCCATTCCATGAGTTTACGATCTCCACATCCGTCATGCTTACTGGAACGGGCTCTGCAATAATATAATTAAGAATTTGTGCGGCAAGAATACCAACAACAATAGCCAATTGGTTAAGAGAAACCAGTCTACCTCTATATACAGATGGAGATACTTCTGCAATATACATAGGAGAAATAGTAGATGCTAATCCTATACCTAACCCACCTAAAATACGAAAGCCAATAAACAGGTTAAAATCATTGAACCAACCAGTGCCTGCCGCAGATATTATGAATAAGAAAGCAGCAATGCCTAATGGTCTTTTACGTCCTAAACGTTCAGTGATCTTTCCCGCTGATGTAGCACCAATAATACAACCTATTAAAGCACTTGACATTGCCCATCCTTGCAAACTCGGAATATCTGCAATATCAAAAAAACGTTCGTAGAAGGGCTTTGCTCCTCCAATTACAACCCAGTCATAGCCAAAAAGCAATCCGCCGAGAGCAGAGATCATGGATATCGTTAAAATATATTTAAAATTTAGTTGATTTGATTTGCTCATTTTCTTATACTTTTTGAAAAGGTTTAAATGCTTAGGTTTTATTTTGTTTTTAAAAATCAAAATTGTTTTCAAAACGATATTCTGTTACTTGTTTAAAACATTCGTCTGGATGCAAAAATATAGATGCAAATGTTTTGTGGTTTGGAGCATCTGAAAATCCTTGACATTCAAAACATACTCCTGAAAAAGGTTTGTAAGCAGCCCCAGATCTTCCCTTGCTAGTTGTATTTAAAAATAATCCCGTATACAATTGCATTCCAATGGCATCTGTAAATACATTCATGGTACGTCCACTTTTAGGTTCTTGTAACGAAGCAACTTTTTTAAGATCTTTTGTAAAATTGTCTAATAAATACATTTCCCCATGAGCGTATGTGGCTATTTTTGCCATTCTTTCAATTGGAGCAGCTTTTTTATAATCGGTTATATCTGCTACTGTTTTTTTAAGATTTCCTGTTGGTAAATAATTTTGGTCTACTTCTGCAATCAATTCAGAATCGATTGTCAACAAATGATTGAGAATAGTTCCTTTGCCTTCTCCTGCCAAATTAAAATAAGAATGGTTTGTAGGGCATAGCGGTGTTAATTCATCTGTTGTTGCTTCATATTCAATACGAATCCCATTTTCTTTTGTCAAGGAATAAGTTACTTTCATTGATACGTTTCCTGGATAACCTTCTTCTCCATTTGGGCTATGATAAGTTAATTCTAAAACCTCACTTTTATTTTTTGTAACAATCTTTGAACCCCAAAGGCTTTTATCGAAACCTTTTATACCTCCATGCAAATGAGTCTCACCTTCATTTTGGGTTAATTGGTAAGTTTTCTTTCCATCATTAAATTTACCTTTTGTCAATCTTCCTGCAACCCTCCCTATTATGGCTCCGGCATAAATATTTTCTTTTAAGTAAGAATGAACATCTTGAAATCCGAGAACAACATTTGCATACTTTCCAAACTTGTCAGGCACATAAAGTTCAGTAAGGATACCACCAAAATTAATGACCTTTGCAATGAGTCCATTAGCATGTTTTAATTCATAGCAATATATCAGATCTCCTGCAGGGCTCTGTCCAAATTTGCTCTTTTTTATTTTACACTCCAGATTCATTCTGCTTGCTAGGTCAAATTGGATTTAATCATCTTGCATAACAGCAGATCGGCCTCCATCTACCAGATATGTTGCTCCAGTTATAAATCTGGCATACTGAGAAGATAAAAAGGTACAAAAACCTCCTATTTCTTCTGGTGTTCCTATTCTTTTAACTGGATGTAATTTCTCTGTTCTTGTTCGTTCTGCATCTGCATCGGGAAAACTTTCGAACCATTTTTTGTTTTGCTCTGTGTCAATAAATCCTGGCGCAATACAGTTAGCCCTAATGGAAGGCCCCCATTCGATTGCCATACTTTGCACTAATCCTCTTAAAGCTGTTTTTGTTACACTATAAGGCGAACATCCTGGTATGGTAGAGAATCCATGATTTGAACCAATAATCACAATATTTCCCACATCACTTTTCTCCAAGTATGGTTTGCATAATTTAGCCAGACGCCAATGCGAGTTTAAATTCAAATCTAAATTATAGTTCCATTTATCTTCAGAGCAATTTTCCAGTCCTTCAAAAACACCTACCCCAGCATTAGAGATTAAAATATCCAACGTTCCAAATCTATCTATCGTTCCTTGAACCATAGCCTTTAGCTCACCTATATTAGTCACATCTGTTTTCATAAAATGGATTGGACGTCCTAAACTTTCAGCTTTTTTTTCAATATTAAAATATTCATATGTATTCCCTTCACTTCTTGCACATCCGGAAATATAACAACCAGCCTCAAGTAAAACGGAGGCTATACCTGCCCCTATACCTTTACTAATACCTGTAACCAGGGCTACTTTATCCTTTAAATCAATTTGTAGTGCCATATACCTTTATACTATTTAAATTTTTAAAACCCTATGGAAGCACCTCCGTCAACTGGAAGTAGTACACCGGTAATAAATTTTGCTTCTTCAGAACATAAAAAGCTTGTTGCATTTGCTATATCTTCAGAGTCACCAAATTTATTCATAGGAGTCCTTTCCAGTATTTTTTGTGCTCTATCTTTATTATCTGCCAATGCTTTTCTGAGCAAAGGGGTATCTATCCAACCTGGTGCAATGGCATTCACCCGAATGTTCCAACCAGCAACCTCTGATGTTAAAGATCGTACCATGCCTACATAAGCACTTTTTGCTGCCGCATAAGAAATTACTTCTGGCAATCCTATAATCGCCGCCATAGAGGCCATAAAAATGATGTTTCCTGAATTTTGTTTCTTCATAATGGGTAGTACTTCACTCACTAATGAAAAAGCTCCAGTAACATGCACGTTCAGCATTTTATTAAATTCAGCTACTGACATCTCTTCGGTTGACTTCTTCTGATGAATTCCTGCGTTATTGACCAATACATCTATTCTATCATGTTTATTGTAAATAGACTCAATAACATTTTTTGCATACTCTGTATTTGTAACATCATGAACTTTATAACCACACTTCTCACCGAATTCTTTTTGAGTTTCAATAAGTTCCCCTTCATCAAGCCCAACCAATTCCACAAAAGCACCTTGACTTAAAAAGGTTCTTGCTATTTCCTTTCCAATGCCAGAACTACCTCCTGTAACTACAACAACTTTTCCGCTGTGCCTATTTGTATCCATTTTCTTATTCTTTATACCGTATTATAAATTCTTCGTTCCAAGCGGTTCCTACGCCTGGATTTTCTGTAGGCGTAAATGTTCCGTTCTCCAATACTAGATCATTATCCCATAAACGTTGGTAGGATTCAATATCACTTTCTGGCAACATATATTCTATAATTTCCACTCCAGGCACTGCACAAGCCAAATGCAAGTGCAATTGGTGAAATACATGGCAAGCGACTGGGATGCCTCTTTGATAAGCCGCTTTGGCTATTTTTATAAAGGTTCTCACACCACCACAAACTGTTGCATCCAACCGTAAAACATTAATTTTCCCTTGATCCATCAACCTCAGCATATTTAAGTACCCTGATTGCTCATCCCCAACGGCTATGTCTATTTTTGTATTCTCACTTAAATATCGAATATTCTCGTAATCATCTGTTAAAAAAGGATCTTCTATCCATTTCATATTTAAATCTTCCCATTTCTGGACTTCAATAGCATATGTTTTTGCATCTGTTTGTCCCCAAACACAGTCGATCATTAACGGAATCGACTTAGGTAAATATTTTCTACAAATTCTTAATCGTTCTCCATCTTTAAAAGCATCTGTTGTACTTGCTATTTTTACTCCTGCTGGGTTATAAGTCGCGTATAATTCCATCTCAGCAGCTAAAGTTTCTTCTGTTTCGTTAGATGTTGGATACCCACCAACCAACATTGTTGGTATGGCTTTAGACTCGCCGCCTAAATATTTGTATAAGGGTTGTTTTGCTCTAATAGCCAATAAATCATACAAAGCACAATCAAATAAACTCAATGCCCTAAAAAAGATACCGTTAGTACCCAGGCAAACATTTGCCTTTGTTGTTAAATTGTATAATTCCTCATGATTATCTAAACTTTTGCCTTTCCATATTGGTATGATATTGTTATGTACAACTTCTGCTACAGGTGCATTTCTTGAAAGTCCGTAAGAAGTTCCAACGTTTCCTGCTTCGTCGTAAATACGAACAATGACATAATGTCTATCGGGAATTTCAATAGCCCCTAATTTTAAAGGTCTTCCAAGCGGAACACGCACATAAAATGATTCAATCTTGGTTATTGTGTTTTTCATTTTAATAATTATCGTGTTTATACAATCGCAGCAGCAGCACCGTAAGTTGTGTAACCCCCATCAACCATTATAGCTTGCCCTGTTACATATTCTGAAAGCTCAGAAGCAAAGAAAACAACCGCTTTGCCTATATCATTTGCTAAGCCCAAGCGTCTCATAGGAATTCTACCTTTGATGACTTCCGGATCTAATTTTCCGTTATCTATGTAAGCTCTTAACAATGGTGTATCGTGATACCCTGGACAAACAGTGTTCACCCTAATATTGTATTGCCCCCAATCTACTGCCAGATTTCTACTCAAACCTAAGACCGCTGTTTTGGTTGCTGAATAAACGGTACGACCAGGCATTGCCTGAAAAGAAGCAATACTTCCTATGTTTATGATACTTCCTTTTTTATTCTTTATCATGGTATGAGATACATCTCTAGACATAAACATTACAGAATTCAAATTTACATTTACAACATTCAACCATTTCTCTTCTGGCATATTTTCGGCTTCACTATGATACTGAATACCAGCATTATTTACCAAAATATCGATTGTCCCAAAAGTATCTAGTACTTTCTTAATTGCTGCAATTCTTTCTTCTCCGTTTGTTACGTCACATCGGATACCTATGTGCCCTACCCCTGATAGACTCTCAGCTTGCTTAGCTGCATTTGTTGCATCTAGATCAAGAATGGCCACTTTAGCACCATGCTCGGCTAAATAGGTTGCTGTACTAAGTCCAAGTCCTTGACCTCCTCCTGTTACAATTGCTATTTCATTATCTAATAATCTCATTTCTGACCTATTCTTGTTTTAATTTTATTTTTTGATTTGGTGTAACCGCAATTTTTTTTGTGGCTTCTAAATATTTAATATACCCATTAACTGCATACAAATAATGGGTGTTTTCTGTTGCATCCCATGTGGAAACTTGCTCACATAATTCTGTGAGAATCTCTTCAAAAGACCTTTCTCCTTTTTCTAAAATAGAAGTCATAATTTTTAAATCCCGAAAAACAACTTCTTCACTTTTATCTAAAAAGGCAATAAATTCCTCTTGATTAAGTAGCGACCAATGCCCTGTAAAGCACTTACTTACATTGAAAGACCTAGCTTTTTTTATTGAGTTTAAATACAAAACTATATTTTCATGTGTTGGTGGCATTGAAGGTTTTCCATCTATGCTTGGTGGCCCGTCTGATAAAAAAGCATCTCCCAATATGTAGATACCGTCTTTTTTTCTTGAAATTCCAATATGACCTGGACTATGGCCCGGAAGTAACTCTATTTGCCATTCATCCCCGTTGATCAAAATAGTTTCTTGATCCTCAAGCATACGATCTACTTCAAAGTCCTCTCCACAAACATCCAATAAAATATCTAAAACTTCTTGAGAGTATCCAAATCCAAATTCTGGTCTAGCAACATCGTATCTATTTTTAACCAATAGTCTATGATCTTCTGAGTACCTTTTATCATTTGCATGACAACATATTTCTATGCTTGGATAATTTTCTTTTAACCAAGCTCCACTACCGAGGTGATCTGCATCGGCATGCGTAATAATGAGCCTATTAATCTTTCCTTTTAACTCTCCATCCGCAATCCAGGAGGCTACCGAATTTGACAAACCACAATCTATCAATGTCCACCCATCAGCTTCTTTTATCGCATAAAAATGCACAATCCGAATTCCCATTGGCTGAGAAAAACGATACACTCCCGGAGCTTCTTCTTTTACTTCTCTAACATACATCTCGGTTTCATTTATAATTTAATGGCCTTTAATTGTATCAATGTCTCTTTTAAACCCGCCTGGTCATCCCACCATTTTTGAAGACTATTCCCGATCGCCAATTCTACTTCATGGAAACCATCGTATTGAGGCCTTATGTACCCGTTCTCCATATTAGGTTGTAGCCCCTTATAGAAATTGTTCACTTCTGCATTAATTTGACTATCCTCCCAAACCGCCTTTACTGCTGGCTGCCCATAATGTAGAGGGAAAATTTCTTTTTGGACTTCGTCCGACATTAAATAAACCCCATAATCAACAGCCTCCGGAATGTTCTTGCAGGAATACGCTAAACCAAGCCCTACACCTCCTATAATAGCTTTTGGACTTTTGTTATGATTAAACATTGGCACTTGTGTGATGTATAGGTTTTTACCTGCATGGTTTGGCCCCAAATAGTTTACATATCCAAATATTGATGGTGAATATAAATATTGTTCATTTTCACAAAATTTATCATAAATATCCCACGGACCCCATTTTGAGGATTCTTCAGGACAAAATTGTTGTAAATCTTTTAACAGTAACAATACACTTTTAGCTGCATCCTCATCAATATTCTCTTTGCTTAGATCGTGAAAAGCCGGTTTACCATAGGCTGCCATCATAGACAAAAACAAGCAAGAACCCAATACGCCTTGAAGTGATAAAACCAACGGTGTTTCAAACCCTTTTGCTTGTGTTTGAATCGCCCATTCCTTGATTTCTTCCCATTTTGTTGGTAAAGCTACGTCTGCTCCAACTGTTTTTTGGTACAAAGCACAATGTGAGGCAGCATCCAATGGTAATGCCCATTGTTTGCCATTGAAATTATATGATTCTACAGATGGTGCAACAACCCTTTGCTTTAGTTCATCCATGTACGAACTTGATAAATATTCGTCCCAAGGCAACAACCATTTATTGTTGCAAAGTGTGCCCGTCCAAGGGTGATCGAACATGATGAGGTCATAAATACCTGTACCATTTTTAAAATTATCTAATATTCTTTCCTCAAATTCGTACCAGGGATATTGTTCCCAAATGATTTCAATGCCTGGGAATTTCTTATTATATTTTTTAGACGCTTCTATTAATGGATTATATCCTCGTGGGTTCTTCCATGTTATACCTCTCAAAACAACCATATTACTTATCTTATTGGGCTTAAAGCTGTTGCTGATAAAAATTCTGCTGTTTGAGTTATATAATACTGTCTGCATTCTGCTAAGTATTCCAGAAAGCCAGGATGTGCTAATAATGCATTTCTCATTTCCTGTCTATGGTTCATGTCCTTAAACTCCCATATAGTAATTATTTGATTAACAGTGCCCGTTTCAGTAGTCCATTGCCCTACCATTTTAAAGTAAGGATCCAACATCGCTTTTCCCTCTTTTTCCCACATTTCCAAAACTTTAGAAACCGTTCCCGGATAGCATGTATATGTTCTTAATTCGTAAATCATTTTTTATTTTTTTAATGGCTAAAAATATATTACATAATACCAAAATGTTCAAAAGCATCTTCAGTACTCATACCTCCCTGTAATGCTTTCAACACCTCTTTTTCTCCTCTTGCTTTTTCAATAGCTCCTGTAAAGGCAGGTACAACCATGTCCTTAGGCACAATAACCACACCGTCTCTATCTCCATAAACAACATCTCCCGGATGCACCCTAATTCCGTTAAAAGTAATGGGGCAATCATAATCAATTACTTTTCCTCTAGGGCCTTGATCTTGTGCATAAGATCCACGACTAAAGGTCGGGAATTTCAATCTTAATATTTCGTTTGTATCGCGGTGATAGCTGTTAACAACAGCACCAGCCCCTTTTAAACACATAGCACGGGTACTCATTAAACCTCCCCATTGCGCATATTCCAAAGATCCTCCATCACAGATATATACTTCATTTTCTTTCAAACTATCTAATGCTTCAAACATTAAACCAAATGGTTTTGCTACCTTTTTATTATTGGTAATAATACTTTGAGGAATTTTTTCCACATCACATTCAACAATTGTTTTGGCTCTTCCTATAACAATCATGTCGTCTGCCACGGGTTTTATTTCTTGACCGATAAATTGTTTTACATACCCAAGTTGATCCAAGATGTCACCTACTAAGGCTACAAATAATTCTTGTCTTGCTATGCTGAATAATTCTTCATCATTTTTCCAAAGAGGTAAATTTATATTTTTTATATTTTAAAGTTTCGAATATCAAATTTATAAAATCACCATCATTAGGTAAAGGTTGTATAAAAACCTTTAGAGAACAGGCCTATCAATCTGCCCTCTGACCAAGTAAGCTACAGCAAATTCTTTAAGCTTAAGGCATGAGCAACATAGAAAAATTAATAACTTATCCACACCTCTAAATAACGTTATGGAGAATGAATCCTCACCATTGCACACCCTCTTTCCAAAGGAATTTTCAACCTTCCTCTGCTCTTTTTAATTGTTTTCCATTCTCTTTCTCCCGGATGTATTATTTCAACCTTATCATTATTTGTAATGCCTTTAACTTTAAGGGTAACAAAATCATCTTTTCCAAAGGTTACCGGAATTATGATCCCTGAATCGGTTTTAAATATATTGGCTTTTGCTTTGTTTCCTTCCACCTTAATAACTCCCGGCTCCAATACCCAGTTCTTGCCTTTCATTACTTTGAACAGTTCGCCATAATCCAGGTACAACTGGTCCACTTCTTCATCGGGCAGTAAAGCATGGTCGTTCGCAGGGAATGGAGCCATAGGGTACATGCCCAGATGAAGGTGTTTCTGCATAAATGCATCAAAATCGTCACCGATAGCTGCTTTATTATGGCACCAGCCTAACAGCGGCTTATTAACACATAGAAAAGCATTGGTATTGATGGACGCAGCTACATCGCCAAATTCATCAAAAATCCCATCAACTTGTTTTATGTCGTCCAATCGTTTTACATGGTTATTTATAAAAAGAACCTTATTTTTATCATGAAGTATTGGTGCAATTTTATTGATAATAGAATTCCATGACACATGCAAAGACCTAGCAGGAGCATCGTTAAACCAGGATACCCCATCATCCCTGCGAGTATTGTAGTGCCTTGTCCAGTCCAACCTGTCGATGGTTATACCCTCGAAATGGGGGAGTTTTTCGATGTAGCGGTTTATCTGTTCAACCAGGTGGTTTGCATACACGGGCTCACCGGGATCAACAACAATACTCCTGTCCCAGGAATAGATATAATTCGTATAGGTAGTGTCATGCGGATAGTAAAGCACTGCCGGCTCAAGTTGTTTATAGAGGTAA
This sequence comes from Aestuariivivens sp. NBU2969, assembly GCF_019931125.1. Classification (NCBI taxonomy): domain Bacteria; kingdom Pseudomonadati; phylum Bacteroidota; class Flavobacteriia; order Flavobacteriales; family Flavobacteriaceae; genus Aestuariivivens; species Aestuariivivens sp. NBU2969. The sequence goes on along the minus strand of NZ_JAIOUU010000019.1, from coordinate 45,249 downwards.
GTATTGGAATTTACCCATTGCTTACGTTCTGGCAACCTCATGTTATATTTTCCCTTTTCCAGGATATTGCTCCCGAATTCGGTAACATTAAAATAGCTCAAAACACGAAACCCCTTCTCCTGCATTTGCTTGTAGTAATCGTCTATTTTTTTGAAAGTTAAATATTCGCCTCGCCAACTCAACCAGCCTTCATCATGGTTTACATCAGGCAAAAACAATCCCATGTAAGGAAAGGGAAATGTGGCATCCCAGTTGGTCTTATAGGCCATTTGTTTCATCTTGTCCACATCGAAATCGCCTGTTTCGAATGAATAGGAAGAAGTTCCACTAAATTCATGGACATTGGGATTTACCGGGTTAAACCAGTCTTTAAACTTATCTACATACCAAGCCATTGAAGCCCTCCAGTCTGCTTCATGTAGGTTTATATAGGTAGAGAAACTCAACTCCTTTCCCGGGGTGAAACGGTTATTGTATCTTGAAAAAATGAGCTGATTTTCATTGTTAACTTCTAAACACGCTTCCATCCCTATGTTTTCTGGAGAGAACCCCAACGAAACGCCGATGTTTTGTTTTTCGTTATACAAGCCTATTACAGGTACAGCAAAGTAATTACGACGACTACCTGGATAAAAATTAACCCATGGGTCAAAATTATCATCCTTCTCTGAATCTCCATAAATAGAACCTCCATAAATCAATTTTCGCGGAAACAGCGGTTGAGTAACCAAAGGATCAGCCCAAACGTTCGTTGGCAATTTATTGTCGGTAAGAACCACCTCGCCATTCAATATCTTTTCGTCAGCTGCCTGTGATAAATGAACGTCTTGTTTTTCCGGACGTGGGTCGCCCCAAGTGGTCCAGTATTTTAAACCGGGTTGGCTTATTGACCAAATGGTTTGCACAGGGGTGCTCCATGGGGCATTGCCTTCAGGTAAAATTTTCAGTTCCCATCTCAATAAATTATCTTCAAAACTAAATACCTCTGTGGTATAAAGTATTTGGGCATCATCATTAACTATTTTCTTTTTTACAACAAGGGTTTTGTTCTCTTCTTCAACGGAAAGAACCTCCAATGAACAACCCACAAAAACAGTATTTCCCTTAAGAGGAATATTTCCTTTACTTTTTTTATTGAAAATAGAATTGATTTCTCCTTTTGATGTAACTGTTAATCGAATATCTGATGATTCTATTTCATAATGCTCTCTTATACCTTGAGCATATGATGGTGATATAGGAAAAATAAAAATTACTATGTGTAACAGATACAACATGGTTTGAACCCATCCATGTAATAAACTATTCATTTCAAGTGTTTTTTGATTAAGTTGGTCAATTCTTTTATTAAAAAAAGTGCTTTAGGTTATACTGTGTAATTCAATGTAAAACCGGAGTGCAAAATTAATTCCTCGCACTCCGGGGTTGTATATTATTTCAGAAAAAAATATTAATTATCATAAAGACCATCCGGCACTTTATCTTTTTCATTTTGAGGTATTGGCAAATAATTATAACTATCATCAAAACTATAACCAATTGCATTTAGTTTCGAAACCAGTAAGTTATGTCGTTTTAAGTCAGCATACCTTTTCCCTTCAAATACAAACTCAGCTCTTCGTTCAGCTAAAACAGCTTCAATAAAAGCATTCATATTAGGGACATCAGCCATTACAAGATCACCTAATCCTGCCCTGTTTCTAATTTCATTGATCAAATCTAATGACTGCTGTTGTACAGAACCTGCTGCCATTGAAATAGCTTCGGCATAGAGCAATTGAATTTCTGTGAATCTTAGCACCTGAATATCCTGTGTCCAGATGTTTCCAACCTTTCCAAAATCATACTTCCTGTTTTCAGCAATTCCATCAATATCAAAACCCAGGGTTTCATCGCGCCTAATATCACCGTCTTCAAACGATTCAAACAAGCCCGGCTTGTACATAAATACCTCTTGTGTTGTATTATCTCCTCTAATATATAAAAGTTGCTGTGCAAAACTATTGTTATTTGCAAGTTCGCTATAAATTACCTGAAACATAAATTCTTTGCTGGTTTTCTCAGCAGCGGTTGTCCACATATCTGTCCATACCGGTTCCAATTGATGTCCACTATTGTTATAAATTTCCTGTAAAACAGGAACTGCTGCACTCCAGTTATTTTGAAGCATTAAAGCTTTTGCCTGAAAAGCCATGGCATCATATTTGTCTAACTTACCAAAAACAGAAGACGTTGCCGGAAGCAAACTTGCTGCCTTCTGAAAGTCGGCAACAGCTTGTGCTAGCACCTCATCTTCAGAAGAAAGCCCCAGTTCTAATGCTTCATCAGAGGTGATAACAGAAGTAACAATTGGCACCCTTCCAAACCCCAGGGTTAACCAATAATAAGCATAGCCCCTAAAAAATAATGCTTCGCCGCTAACAACATCTTTAACAGAACTTGTAATTCCTTCAGTAACTTCTAATCTATCAAGAATATTATTGGTAGGGTAAATCAGGCTGGAATACATTCCCCACAAAAAGCTTCCTGTATTGGCGCCTAAAACATTTGTAGATAACTCCTGATATGTGTAATTGCTAAATTTTAAATTATCAGCCCTATATTCCATATTAAAAGGAATTTGAGTGGCCGGAGACTTAAATCCATTATATACACTTACAATGGCGGCCTCAAAATCACCATCAGTCTTATAAAAATCCGCTTCATTAGCGTAAGTAATCGGAGCCAGATCAACAAAATCATCACTACATGAAAATGTTCCAAAAAACATTAAAGTTATAAACGTTATTTTAATTATATTTTTCATTTCAATTCCTATTTAAAATGTTACATTTAATCCAAATATTATTTTTCTCGATAATGGTGTAGAACCATAGTCGTATCCAGAAACAAGATAATTGTCTCCACTGCTTATATTTACTTCAGGATTATATCCAATGTAATCTGTTTTTAAGAATAAATTATCTCCAGTAACATATAGCCTTAGCTTTTGTAATTTCATGCTTTGAGTAATATTTTCAGGAAGTGTATAGCCTAAGGAAATATTCTTAATTCTCCAAAAATCGCCATCATACAACCAGCGTGTAGTTGCAAAATCACCGTTTGCTCCACTCCAGCCATTAAATATACTAGGTGTTTTGCCATCTCCCGGTTCTTGTTCCGAACGCCAGCGGTTATTCCAGTTGGCGGTCATAGCAAGTCCTAAACCTAATGGCGTAAAACCTTTATCGTAATAACGTCCCTGAGCAAAAAACACTTTATTTCCACCGGCACCATTGATAAATATGCTCAAATCAAAATTTTTGTAAGTAAACTCATTGGTAATACCAAAGTTATATTTGGGTTGTGGTTGCCCTACAAAAGTACGGTCATCCATATCAATCTTACCATCATTATTGATATCTGCCAATTTTACATCACCCGGTTTTTGCGTTCCCCAGGTTGCAGATGCATCTACCTCGGCCTGATTCTGGAAAATTCCAATTTGTTTGTGCATATAAAAAGCGCCAATAGGATGGCCAATACCTGTATAACTGGCATTCGTAAATCCATTACCTGTAATTATTGGTGCTCCTTCTGGCCCCACTTTCAGAACTTCATTCTTATTGGTATAAAAGTTTAACCGGGTATTCCATTTAAATGATCCATTAATAATATTACGCGAACTAATATCGAATTCAAATCCTTTATTACGAACCGAGCCCAGATTTTTTAACTGGCCGCCAAAACCTGTTACTAAAGGTATAGGAACATTAAAAAGTAAATCATTTGTTTTATTGTTGTAGTATTCAGCAGTTAAACTTAATCGGTCATTCCAAAACCCTATATCAAGACCAACATTGGTTGCCTCAGTCTTTTCCCAACCTAAATCAGGATTTCCAAGGCCAGATGTACGATAACCACTTACAATACTTTCATCAACACCAAGCACCGCGTTGGAAGCCGATACTCCTGCAATTGAAGCATAGTTGCCTATTCGGTTATTACCGGTTTCACCCCAGCTATATCTTAACTTAAGACTTGATATCAATTCGCTATCTTTCAGGAAATTTTCTTTATGCAAATTCCATGCAGCCGATAAAGATGGAAAAACACCCCACTTGTTGTTAGCTCCAAAGCGCGAACTTGCATCTCTACGTATTGCAGCTGTAAACAGATAACGGCTATCAAAGTTATAGGTAAGTCGACCAAACATCGAAATCATTGACCACTCAGAGGCACTTTCACCCCATCCATAAATATCAGTTGCATTATTAAGGGTTTGAGATAATTCATTATCATATCCCCTTCCAGATATATTAAAACTTTCAGAATATACTTTTTGACTACTATATCCTGCCAAAACGTTAAATGAATGCTTATCAATTGTTTTCGAATAATTTAAGGTATTCTCCCATAGCCAGTTTTTTCCGATTGACGAAGAAAGGCTTCTTGAAATGTTACCTTGCCCCGGAATCAAACCAACGAACGTCTTACTTTTGTCGAAACCATATAAAATGCCCCCGCTTGTTTTAAAACTTAATCCATCAAGTATATTCAGCTCAATAAAACTATTAGCCACCACCTGAACATGTTCACGCGTTGGTTTTATATTGTCAATTATCATAAATCGAGGTCCAATTGCTGGATGCATATTGTAATATGCCGAATAATCGTTCTTTATTTGATTGGTTTCGTAATCGTAATAGAACTCATCAGTTTTAACTAAGGGTCCTGCCCAAAGCATCCAGTTTGTATTACTGTCTTTTCCTTCGGCCCCATTACTGGAATAAACTGATCGGCTTGGATTTAAATTTAACCCTATTTTCAGTTTATCGTCAAACACTTTAGTCTCTAAGTTTGTCCTAATAGCTATTCTATTAAACTCAGTATTTCTAGTAATACCTTCCTGGTCTAAATAATTTATGGACATGAAATACTTTGAACGGTCATTTCCTCCCGTAGCAGTTAAAGTATAGTTTTGAATTGGAGCACTTTTTGAAAAAAGATAGTCATTTTTATCATAATTCGGGAAATTTCCGCTTATCCATTCCGGATCAACTCTCCGGTTAGGAGGACGAACATCATTTGGATCGGATGCATTTCCTCCGGCTTCAACCCATAATCTATTCCTTACTTCTGTTTCCATTAACCCCTGTTCGTATGCATTCATAAACTTTAAGAGTTTTTCAGGTGATTGAACCCCGTAAAAGGTATCAAAAGTGAATCTAGTTTTTCCCGAGTCACCTTTTTTGGTGGTAATAAGCACCACACCATTAGCCCCCCTTGAACCATATATAGCTGCTGAGGCCGCATCTTTTAAAACTTCAATTGACTGAATATCACTAGCATTAATGTTTGCCATTAAGTTTGCATTCTCTACAGGAAATCCATCTATTACATATAAAGGATTGTTCCCTGCATTAATAGAACCAACACCTCTAACAGTAATTCTAGGAGCTGCACCAGGGATACCACTTGCTTGTTGTACTGTAACACCAGATAATTGCCCCTCTAATGCCTGATCTAACCTAGTAATTACTCTATTTTCTAAATCTTCCCCTTTTACAGTAGCTATTGCACTGGTTAGGTCTGACTTTTTAACAGAGCCGTATCCTACAACTACCACTTCATCTAAGCTATTGGTACTTTCCTTAAGTGTAATATTTATGCTAGTCTTTCCTGTAACATCTACTTCTTGCGTTAAAAAACCTATATATGAAAACACTAATACAACATTCTCACTGGTTACGTTAATGGTAAATTTCCCATCAAAATCGGTTTGAGTACCATTAGAAGTTCCTTTTTCTAATATATTGGTACCTGGCAAGGGTTGGCCATTACTATCAGTAACCATCCCGGTTACCTTATGTCCTTGTTCTTGAGGTATATTGAGTTTATTTAAATTTCCTTCCTTAACCTCTACCAAAATGGTATTGGTTTTTGAAATTTGAAGATTGAAATTTCCACTTGCCAAACACCTGTTCAATAGTTCATTCGCATTTATGTTACCCCTTTTTAATAAAACCTTGGGATAATTATCAAAAAGGCCCTCTTGATAAATGAACTTATAATCTGTTTGCTGTGTGATAAGATCAAAAACTTCATCGATACTAAAGTTTTTTTCCAAATCTACCCTAATAGTAGTATTCTGTGACAAAACATCAATTGTCGTAAAACTAAAAACCGAAGTAAAGCATAATAAAATGATAATTTTCATAATTCTCATTAAAAACTTATTCCTAAAACTTAATAGGAATTTCTTTGAATTAATTTTCATAAATTTGGTTCATTAATTGATTAAACATTTAATTGATTAGTAATTAAGGGGGAGTTGGGTTGTTTACTTGTCAGGTTTATGCCCAACCTTCCTTTTTGAATTTCCAGAGTTATCTTTTCTTCATATGTGCTTTTATTTTTTATTAAACTATATATATACAATCTTGCTAAAAGCAAGTAAATAGATCCAATGATTTTTCACACGTTTAAATTTTAATAATTAATTGATTTAATCCTAATTATAAAACTGAGAACGTGTTCAACGGCTATGCTCTCACATTAATTTGCTGTACATTATTTCAATATAATTGTCTTACCATTTATTTGGTACTGTTCAATAACGCTAAATGTTTTTATTACCGATAATATTTCTTCGATTTCCTGATCTTTGCCCAAAACTCCCCTAAACGGAATCTCTGCAAGGTCTTCATTTTCAAAAACCACAACAACATCGTACCATCTGGATATTGTCTTCATAATATCTCTCAAAGGTTTGTTCTTAAAAATAAACACCCCATCTTTCCATGCTATTTCATTTTGGACATTAACTGCCTTTACAGATATGATTTTATCTAAAATGCTTAGATTGGATTGTTGTGATGGTTTTAAAGTTTGGTTGTTTCCTTCTGAATTAACCAATACTTTCCCTTCAACCAAGGTTGTATAGATATTAGTTTCGTCCTTATAGGCCTTAATATTGAACTCCGTACCCAGCACCTCAACTTCCTGAGATTGATTAAATACTTTAAATTTAGCACCTTGGTGTTCTGTACTCGGAGATACATCAAAATAGGCTTCACCGTAAACAAGTTCCACTTGCCTTGTTTGGCCTTCAATGAAAGTTACAGGATATTTTAATTGGCTTTCTGAGTTTAACCAAACTTCTGTACCATCGGCCAAAACTACATGAAACTGTCCACCTCTTGGGATGGTCAATACATTGGTTCTTGGTTTCTGGTTTCCAACTGTTGGTTGATAGACAATCTTTTCTCCATTACTGTTTGCGTTTTGGGTTGTGATTGTGCTTCCTTTTTCCAGTTCTACCACCGAGCCATCGCCCAAGGTTAGGGTAGCTTTGTCTGAACCAGGTTTTATTATAGCTTGGGTTTCAGTTGCTATCTCTTCACCTGCTTCAATAAAGCTGTTATTTGTAACATAGAAATAAGACCCTACGCTAATAAAAATTATTAGTATTGCGGCATATTTAAAAATGCTTTTCAGCTTTTTGTTTCGGATAAATTTTTCTTTTGACTTTATTCTTTTTAGTATTTTTCCCTTTTCAGTATCAATATCGAAATCAAGCATATTTGCATCTATTAGATAGTTGGTTTTAACAAATTCTGAAAAAACATCGTAATTGGATTCGTCATTGAGCCATTCCGTCAATTCAATCAATTCTTCAAAAGAAGCTGATTTTGAAAAGTATTTAATGATTATATGTTCTATGTTTTCATCTAATTTCAAAGTATTCTGTAATGCTAATTTTAACTAAAGACGTATGAAGTTTGTAAAATACGTACGCTGTTTTTACTTTTTTTATATTTTTATGCAAACTTTTTTATCAAATCACCTTGGCTTTGGACTTATCTGATACTATAATTTTAAAAAACGAACTCCAAAAAGGCAACCATAAGGCGTTGGTTTTCTTGATGGATAAATACCATCATTCACTTTGCTTGTACGCTTATAGTTTGTCCAATGATTATGAAGGCGCAAAAGATATTGTGCAGGATGTTTTTGTTAAGCTTTGGGAAGATAGGGAGAAAGTACAATCTGTTAAGTCAATGAGAAGTTTTTTAAACCGGGCCGTTTATAATGGTTTTATAGACCAATGGAGAAAAAACAAAAGAATGCTTTCTATTGAAGCAAAACATTTTAAGGCTTTAGAAGAACTTGTTGAAGACGAAAGGTATGATTTGACCAAACAAATTGAATTGGTAAATCAAGCCATTGAGAGTTTACCACCAAAATGTAAGGAAACTTTTGTTTTAAGCAGAAAAGAAGGGTTGACCAATATTGAAATCTCGGAGTTTATGGATGTCTCCATAAGAACCGTTGAAACTCAAATAAACAAGGCATTTAAAATACTTCGAAAAACCCTTAAAACTAAAATTGAACCTATTCTTTTTTTACTGTTGGGACTCGATTCCAATAAGCTTAATTATAAGTTGATGGGTGGTATTTAAATTTATTGATTACCATAATATTGCTGTTTATAATATTATTTTTGTTATCCGATTTGTTGACTTTTTTAACGGGATTGTTTGCATTCTTTTAATATGCTAAAAAACACAAAAACCTGTAAATCATACGATTAACAGGTTTTTAATTTAGATTGATATACTATTTTGTCGGGATGACAGGATTCAAAAAACCTCATTCAACCCATTGTTTACCAGTATATTAAATCTTAATTTTCCAAATAGGACACTAATTAAGACATCAACGAGAGCGGTTTAAGCTTTCTATTATATAAATGTACCGAAAAGACTTTAAATATAATTGAAAGTAATAATACATTGTTCACAATTCAATAATAACCACCTTATATTTGAGTTGCTTTACTCTAAAAATATTTTAAAAGTTCCCTAATCTTAATACAAAGGTTTCTGTGCAATATCTTATAGGTAGTTTCATCTATAATCCTATAATGTTCCCATTCTTCCAGGTCATTTATGACTTCGTTCCAATCAGTAAACGGATAAACCAAAAAATCATAATTACTCGATAGCATCAAGTGTTCTATGGATGTTTCATATAATTCCATTGCCCCTGCGTTGACCAATAATACATAGTTGGTTTTTTGATTATCCATGAGATGCTTTTCTCTATTTGTTTATCCAAGTACACTGCTCAACTTAAACATTGGCAGGTACATCGAGTATTAATCCAAATTGCATACAGGGAAACAGCAAAATGTTGTACCTATGTTGTACCCAAACAAAAAAAGCCTCTCAATATTGAGAAGCTTTTAATTAAAAATATCTAAGTGAAAAAGTGCGGGCGGGGAGACTCGAACTCCCACACCTCGCGGCACCAGATCCTAAGTCTGGCGTGTCTACCAATTCCACCACGCCCGCTTTTTCAAAATTTTAAGAACTTTTATTTGGTTAAATCCTAAGTCTAGCGTGTCTACCAATTCCACCACGCCCGCTAAAGGACTGCAAATATAAACAAGATTTTTAAATTGCAAACTACTTCATTCCTATTTTTAGTATTTTTGATACCAATCCAAAAAACAATTATGCAAAACATAAATTCTTACCTAAACGATAATAAAGATAGATTTATAAATGAGCTTATCGAATTACTCAAAATACCATCTATAAGTGCCGATTCAGCTTATAAAAATGATGTTTTAAAAACAGCCGAAGCCATTAAAGAAAGTTTGGAAAAAGCAGGTTGCAACACAGTTGAAATATGTAACACCGCTGGTCATCCCATTGTTTATGGTGAAAAACTAATTGATCCAAACCTACCAACCATATTGGTTTACGGCCATTATGATGTACAACCTGCAGACCCTATAGAATTATGGGATTCCTCACCTTTTGAACCTATAATCAAAACAACAGACAAACATCCTGAAGGCGCTATTTTTGCCCGTGGCGCTTCCGATGACAAAGGCCAAATGTACATGCATGTAAAAGCTCTTGAATATATGACAACAACCAACCAATTGCCTTGCAACGTTAAGTTTATGATTGAAGGTGAAGAAGAGGTAGGTAGTCCAAATTTATCTGTTTTCGTAAAAAACAACAAAGAGAAATTAAGAAATGATATCATTCTTATTTCTGATACGGGCATGATTTCCAACGATACTCCTTCTATCACCACTGGTTTACGTGGTTTGAGCTATGTTGAAGTAGAAGTCACAGGTCCTAATCGCGACCTACACTCGGGATTGTATGGAGGTGCTGTAGCCAACCCTATTAATATCTTAGCTAAAATGATTACATCTCTACACGATGAAAACAATCACATTACTATTCCTGGGTTTTATGATAAAGTCGAAGAACTTTCCATTTCAGAAAGAAAAGAAATGGCCAAAGCGCCTTTCAATTTAGAACATTATAAAAATGTTTTAGCTATTGATGCAGTTTATGGCGAAACCGGTTATTCCACCAACGAACGCACATCTATACGCCCAACACTAGATGTTAATGGTATTTGGGGTGGCTACACAGGTGAAGGTGCCAAAACAGTTATAGCCAGCAAAGCCTTTGCAAAAATATCCATGCGACTGGTGCCACACCAAGATTGGAAAGAAATCACAATGCTGTTTAAAACCCATTTCGAAACAATAGCTCCAAAGGGAGTTAAAGTTAAGGTAACACCACACCATGGTGGACAGGGATATGTTACACCCATAAATAGTATTGGCTATACAGCTGCAAGTAAAGCTTACCAACACACCTTTGGCAAAACACCAATCCCACAACGTAGTGGGGGTAGCATACCCATTGTATCCCTTTTTGAGCAAGAGCTAAAAAGCAAGACCATTTTAATGGGATTCGGTCTCGACAGTGACGCCATACATTCCCCTAATGAACATTTTGGCATATGGAACTTTTTAAAAGGTATAGAAACCATTCCTTATTTCTATAAAAATTTCGCAGAGCTTTCCAAATGATTTTGGTGTGCCCAACTTTAATGGTGGGGTCGAACTTTCGGTAGTCACTTTTCCTTTGTTACGAAAATTCTCAAAGCTACCAAAGTAAAGAGATTCAATAAATTCTTAATCACTAACATTTCAAAAGCATGCAAAGCAACCATTTGAACCATCTATTACTACTTTTATTAGCTATGTTATTCATTAGTACATCTGGTACTTTGGGACGATTTATAGATATGTCTATTCCTGTTATTATTTGGTGGCGCTCCGTAATGGCATCATTTCTACTATATGGGTTTTGTAGGTATAAAAAAATCAGTGTAAAACTGCAATCCAAAAAAGACCTTTCGCTTTTTGTAATAACTGGTTTGTTTTTGGCAACACATTGGATCACTTATTTCTACGCATTAAAACTATCGAATGTAGCTATTGGAATGCTTTCCTTGTTTGTATACCCTATTATTACCGCTTTAATAGAGCCTTTGTTCATTAAAGTAAAATTTGATCCTGTATACATAGTTTTAGGTATTATAGTTCTTATTGGCATTTATATCCTATCTCCAGAATTTAACCTAGAAAATACTTATGTGAAAGGAATTTTATTCGGGTTATTATCGGCTTTGTTTTATGCTATTCGCAATGTTATTTCCAAACAAATGGTGGCCCGCTATAATGCAACTTCAATCATGCTCTACCAAATAACCATTATTAGCATTGTTTTGTGTCCCGCCTTACTTTTTTTGGATACTTCCGGCATGGAAACCCAATACCCTTACGTTATTATTCTTGCAGTCATCACAACAGCTATTGGCCACACCTTACTAGTTAACAGTTTAAGGCATTTTTCTGTAAGTACTGCTAGTATTATAAGTAGCATTCAGCCCATTTTAGGCATATTCATTGCCTTTGTATTTTTAAATGAATTACCCAGTTGGAATACTTTTTGGGGGGGACTCATTATATTGTCGACGGTAATCATTGAAAGTGTACGCTCTAGAGAAAAAAACAAGGAACTATCAAAATAACAACACTTTTTATATAAATAGTCCCTTGTTTTCAATCAAACCACACTAGGGTAATTGAGAGTACCCATGCTTTGTTTTCCAAAGAAAATACTTTTCAAATAACACCTTAGAAAAATCAAAAATCACATTCGGAATCATGATAGCAAAATTACGTGGTTTAAACAGGCTATTACTCAAAATAATAACTTCTTTTTTACCTGCGTCCATCACACAAATACCTGGTATTTTACCCCAAGCCTTTTGCTTTAGTTTAGTTTTTCCTTGAGAAACTCGATAAATATTTTCGGCAACAATTTTCCCAGTTTCATCAGATGGATATCCCGTTTTAGGTGAAGAGAAAGGCACTTTCCCTGGTGTAAAAGGCAACTTAACATCTACTGCAATACCTGCTGCCCAAACATTAGGGAGTTCGGTATGTCTGTAATCATCCGTTACCGGAATATAACCTGCTGGCGTAGCCTTTAATCCTTCCGATTTCGTTACAAAATCAACACCTACAAAAGGTGGCATCAACATGGTAAACTTACTATTAATAACTTCATCGGTACTTAAAACAACCTTATCCTTTTGCACCTCTTTTATACCTACTTCTGTTCTATAATGAATATTGAACATTTTCATAAAGGACTTGAGCATGGTTTCACCTCCTGTCATACCGTCAATACCAAAATGCCCTAAAAACGTTTCTGGGGTAATCCAATACAAATTCACTTTTTTTCTAATATGTTGTTCGCGTAGCCATTTTTCAACGTTAAACAAAAATTCATAAGCAGCACCCATACATCCTGCATTTTGGGTGGCTCCAATAACAATATCGCCAGGTTCATTTTTAAAAGCCTCTAAAGCGGCCCGTGTTTTCATAGCGCCATTGGGCGTACCAATATAATGGGCATATTCCTTAATCCCCGGTGCCACATCAAATTTCACTTTCGGTCCTGTTGCGATAACTAAATGATCATAATTAACTTCACCCTTATCAGTAAGTACAATTTGTTTTTCAGTATCAACACGAAGGGCTTCTGCATGCATAAATTCAACACCTTTCTTTTTTAAGATGGTATCTTTTCTAAAAGAAATATCCTTTATCTCACGCCTACCAAAAGGCACCCAAATAAGAGAAGGAATAAATAAAAACAATGGTGATTTATCCACCATAATAACCTTATGTTCTTTTTTACCTTTTCTTTTTAACTCGAGGGCTGCGGTCATACCTGCAAAGTTCCCTCCTATTACTACTGTTGTGGTCATGATTTCTAGTTTTATACGTTAAAATTAGTGTAATTCTACCATACAGAATGTTACAAAAGTTGCATAAGGATTAACACAAAATCACAGTAATATATATAATAGCATGAGCTTTTCACACAAAACATGTAACATTCTCACACTTTTTGCGTTCTAATATGTAATCAACCTGTGCTGAGCACAGCCGAAGCATCAATCAAAATCACCATGTTATGTTAAAACGCTTTTTTATCATCTGCTCTGGCAGTGACACACAGCTTTTAGAGGACTGTTCCCAAGGCGAACAAATTAAATACGCTGGTATTGGCGCCACTGTTTTCTTTACCGCTCTTATGGCCTTTATTGCTGCCAGCTATGCCCTATACACTGTTTTTGACAACCTATTTACTTCCATATTATTTGGTTTTATATGGGGCCTGCTCATTTTTAACTTGGACCGCTATATTGTATCTACCATTAAAAAAACAGGAAATGTAATTGATGAACTTATACAAGCCTCGCCACGGATTGTTTTGGCAATCATTATCGCTGCTGTAATCTCTAAACCTCTAGAATTAAAAATATTTGAAAAAGAAATCGACCAAGTCCTGCTAACAGAAAAAAACAACATGACTTTAGCTAACAAGAATCAAATTGAGGAACAGTTTAACCCAAACATTACCGCTCTTAAAAATGACATAACTACACTTCAAAATGAAATCATCTCTAAAGAAGCAGAAGTAAACACACTCTACGACACCTACATAGCCGAAGCCGAGGGCCGCGAAGGCACTAAGCTCTTGGGCAAAGGCCCTGTTTATAAAGAAAAACGTGAAAAGCACGACGTAGTTCTTGCTGAATTACAACAACTAAAAATTGATAATAAAGCAAAAATTACTGCTCTTGAAAATCAAATAGCAGAACTTCAGGGTAATTTGAAAAACCAAATTACGAGTACCCAGTACATTATTAATAATTTTGATGGTTTGATGGCACGTATAAACGCATTAGGTAGATTGCCATGGTTGCCATCCTTTTTTATATTTCTTTTGTTTTTGGCTATTGAAACTTCACCTGTTATTACTAAATTATTATCTCCAAAAGGGGAATTCGATATAAAATATAATGAAAGAGAAGAAGACTTAAAAAATTGGGTCATGCAAAATTTGCATCAACGTCAAGCTTTGTTATATACAGATAACATACTTAACGATAAGGTTTATCACGATCTTAACAAAGAAGAAGAATTATACAATTACAAAAAGAGTATGGCACGCAAGTTAATTAAACAACAACAAGAAGCCTTTTACAATAAACAAGTAAAGATTTTATAAGTATTTTTAAAAACATTTAACCTCTGCCAAGGCTGCAAACTGTTGTCCGTCAAATGCAGATTTTGCAATAATTTTAAAATATCTAAATGAAGTTTCTTCAGCTAAATCAATATGGTGAATAGTATTAATATTTTTTAAGGTAAAATCACCTTTGCTTTCCCATTCATTATTGTCTGAACTTATTAATATTTCTACATCTTTTACTTTTCTGCTCCCATTTCTTTGTAAAAAAGAAAACCCTTTTGCAGTTATTGTTTCGTTGGCATCTACAACTAAAGTATGTGGGTATGAGGCGTTACAATTTATCCAACATGAATGCCAATAGGTAGAATCATCGCCATCAATAATTTGTGAAGCTAATCCATTGGTCCCCTCCCCCCCTTTGTCTTCTTGAGAACTGTAATAAACAATTTCCCATGTAGAACTATCTAAATAATTTTTATCCCCAAATGCTATTACTGGTATATTGTCAACAAACTTATAAGAGTAGGTAAATGTTGAAATATCCCCATTGACATGGCACATTCTTAAGCGTAGAATATATTCAGTATCTCCTTTTTTATAAAATTCACTTATAGGCATGGTAATATTAAAACTATTGTTATTTACCGGTGACGCCCAAGTTACTGCATCATAATCAGCATTATCATCTGCTGGATCATTATAAAAACCTATATAATTCACTGGAATATCCGAATCGAATGCTCCAGATATTACCAAAGCCTCATTTTCAAAACTTCCTTGAATACTTTTAATTTGAGCTGTTGCACCGTTATAAAAATCATTGTCAACATTATTAAAAACTTGATTGTTATTAAGTATGGCACAACTTGCCTCAGTTAAAAAAGTAGGAGTACTACCATAGGTATAATTACCGCCCCCCATCAAAGCTGTTCCTTTGGTTATATTTTGATGATCTGATACTTTTTGACTATTATGCGGCAAATTTAAACCATGCCCCAATTCGTGTAATAAGCCTCCAATCCATTTAGTAGCATTAGTACTTAATTTTGATGTCCCCCCAAAATATTTTACATCCATCTCATCATAATCTAAAGCAAAACACCAACGCCCTATACCATAAAATGGCACATTTGGAAAATCAATATCTTTTACGGGCATAATAACTATTATATGATCACTACTTTTTTCATTTGGGTTAGCCGTAAAGTAGGTATTTATTTCATCCATCACTTTTCCTGCTCCACCTGAGTAGGGGTATTCGGATGTGTTTTGCTTACCCTCTAAATATATTATTTTTACACGATTCTTATCTTTATCTTCCAATAAATTAAACGTTTTCTCTCCAAAACCATAGTCTTTCATATTTTTTTTAAAAAACTCTTGTCCGTGCAAAAAAACCTCACTTAATCTTTTATGGGAATCTATCCGTTTAGGGACATCCTTTGGAATAAAATAAACGATATTTAAATTGTATTTAGAAGCAGAGGTATAGTTGAAAGTTTCTGGTTCTTCAATTGGCAAATTGACTTCTTCATTAACTTGAGTTATTGGCTCTTTAGAACAGCTTAACATCATTAATAAAAATAGACATAAATTTATTTTTGGGACACTCATAAAATTTTTATTTAAGATCCCAAAATTAACCATAAGAATACAATAAAACTAATGGTTAATAAGAAGACTAAATTTCTCTTAAACTTTAAATACATCAATTAATAAAAATATATAATTAAACCTAATGGGTATTGTTCAACCTCAATGTTTAGCAAAATTACGCTTGTTAAAAATTCTTGTTTTGTATATTTAGCTTAATTAATTACAATGAAACATTATGCGTGCTTTATTCTTACTTATTTGTCTTATGGGTTATCTGTCTGGTAATACTCAAAACAGTAAACATGATGTTAAAGCCATTAAAACCGTTTTGGAAAAACAAATAATGGCCTGGAACAATAACAACATGGAAGAATTTATGGAAAGTTATTGGAAAAGTGATTCACTCAAGTTTTATAGCCCCAATGGCATTACCTTGGGTTGGAAAAATACTTTGATACGATATAAAAAAGGATATCCCTCAAAAGCACATACGGGTACGCTTAGCTTTAAAATTAACAGTATTTCGTCAATTGAAGATAAGTCTTATTTTGTTTTGGGTGAATTCTTTTTAAAACGTGAGGTTGGTGATGCCAATGGTATTTTTATGATTATACTCAAAAAAATAGATGGTGAATGGAAGATTATAGCAGATACATCTTGTTAGTAAAATTTTGAATGCTTCAATTTGATTTCTTATTATATCTTTTTTCAAAATAAAAATCTCCAAACATCTTCTTCCCTCATAATTCTAAAGGCTTAAATACCCCTCTTTTAGCTAAAGGCACTTATTTATCAAACACATGTTTGGGACGAACAAATCTTTTTCAAGACCTCATCCAAAATTGGAGCAAATGTAATTTAAAACAATATTTACAAAATGTATATTCGAACGTGCAAATGTAGAGATTAATAAAATTGTTGGAGTAGCTTTGTTAAAGCTCCCAAATATTAATCTAACGCCTAACCTTTTAAAGTATATTTAATGTTTGAAATTAGTAAATTATTTTAGTGACATGAATTATAGCCTTAAAATTTTACTCATGGTAATTCTTGCTGGTATTACTATCTATGGTATAGCAACCGGAAGGTATATGTTCTTATTTTTTATGTTTCCTTTAGGATTTGGTTTTCTTAAAAAGAAGAATAACAAAAACTAAGTTTTTTTAACATAATCTGTAACAATAACTATCTGTTGTGTTCCTACTTTACCTTCAATATATTTTTCGTTATTATAATCCAAACGAATATTTTTTACAACAGTTCCCTGTTTGGCAACCATACTGGTCCCCTTAACTTTTAAATCCTTTATCAAAACAACGGCATCACCAGTTTTTAATTCAACTCCGTTAAAATCCCTATGGATGATTTGTTCACTTGAATCTTTATCTTCTCCTGTGGCACTTGCCAACGCCAGAGCATCATCATTTAAATACATCATATCCAATAAATCTTTTGGCCATCCTTCGTTACGAAGTCTTTGCAACATACGCCAAGCCATAATTTGAACCGCCACATGCTCACTCCACATACTTTCGTTTAAACAACGCCAGTGGTTTGGATCCATTTCGGCATGACCTTCAACCTGATCAAAACAAGTATTGCATAACAATACATCATTATCTACATTTTCATTTAACGATGGAGGAATAGTATATTGCCTTAGACCTTCTGAAGTCCCACACAACTCACAAGTAGTGTTGCTTCTTTCCTTTAAGGTTTGTAAAACACCCATATTTTAATTTTTGCAATAATACACTTAAAAACAGGAACTTCAAAAAACAAAAAGGGTACCCTAGGGCACCCTTTTTAAAATTATATTTCCATCTTATAGCTTAAGAGGCGCATAAAGATAATCTCCATGGCTTTTAAAGTATTTATTATAAGCTTTACGCTCATCTTCAGTAAGCGCTTCTTTTATCAATTCCTGATACCTTTCAAACATTTTCTCCAAATCACACATTGAGTCTGCATACATAGCCTGATTAAAATGTCTTCTGTCTGATCCCCATGCATGCATACTAGGATAATAGGCTTTAGCGTACTCGTTCTTAAGGATAACATTTTCAAAGACTTTCTTATTTAATGTTGTCCATTCTTCCATTGTTCCTTCTTCAGGAAACGCCATAGTGTTTTGGCGTAAATACATAACCGTATCATCGGTTATTTCACCTTCAAAATGTTTGGCACCAGGAAGCGTAGCGTATATTTCATCAGAATGGAAAATGGAATACGCCGAGTTAAGTTTCTTTAAAAAGGCCTTACGTTCTTCCTCATCTGGCCAGGCTTCTTTTTCAAGTTCAGCATTTCTAGCAGCTGCTTTATCAATGGCTTCCCAATTAGGATAGGATTGCACATAAATTACTTCGTTACTGTTAGCTGTGAAAAGATGCATAAAATAATTAGCTCCCATAATATATTCATTTTTTTTGGTCACCTTTTCCTTGTATTCTTTCTCAGTAGCTGTCCATTCTTCTGGAGTGCCCTTATAATTCTTATTCCAATACGATTTTGTTACGGTAATATACTCAGGGCGTTTGGGCTCTTCGTCCTGAGCAAAAGTAAACATTGGCATTGCCAGTAAAAGCATAATTAACATTGCTGAAAGAAATTGATTAGTAGTTTTCATAATCTGTAAAAAATTAAAGTTAGTATAGTATAAAAAATTAAAACTTTGCTGTTAGATTATGGGGGTGTTTACCTTGTCTTTTCAAAGGCGTACATCATGCACTATCATCAATTAATCTAGAGGAGAATTTAAATATACGATAAATTTTTGAATTATCTTACATACTGTTTAACTTGTTCCTAAGGTTTTGGTCATTCACTTAACAGCCATATCGTAAGAATGATCAATTAATTCCATAATAAAATTAATTAAAAGCTCACTTCTATAGATAGTAAGTGTATTCCAATGTTTATTACTCTCATGGGACCAGCATAAATACTATGGAACTGTTCTCGTAGTTCGAATATGTATTCTGGATCACACTTATCAGATACTGAAGTATCTCCTTTTTCCCATTGATCCGAAGGTGTAATTACAAACATTTTGCCAACATCTTAAACATTAAGATGTCCACATCAAAAGGAAATTATTCTGTAACTCCTTTCTTATTAATGCAATACTCCCGAAGTTGTTCTATATTCGCAAGCATTAATCTTCAATTTTATATAATATGGGTTTACTTGGTGTTGCATCGTTCTCAAAAGGAGCTATTTGTAAATTCAATAGATACTCACCATCAGCAATTTTATTGGACACATAAATAAATTCGGTTATGGTGGCATCCATTCTCAATTTTCCGTTGGTATTCCAAAACGTATTATGAGCCAATAACTCGCCACCATCTTTTTCCTTATCAATACTGGGCATGTCAATTAAAAGATGTTTAATTCCTTTTTGAACTAAATAATCAACTGCTTCCCTCAATAAATAAGGCCAATTGGTGTTTGAATATTGCTTTGATATTTTTTCTTTTGTATTTGGAATGGTTCTAATAACCACAGCATCCCTTTTCTTATTGCCCAATGCGAATTGTATCTGTTTTTTTGAAATGACCCTATCTTTCATATAAGTTTCTGGGGCAACTGTAATCACTTCAGCTAAAAAGAAAAACTGCTTAAGGTTTTTATTTATGGAATGAACCTTTTTAGTAATATGGCCAACACACTCGGTATGGGTGCCATGGGCATGTGGATTAAAATAAATATTGTTAAAATTAATCCTTGCACCTTCACTTACTGACGCTGTCCAATTACCCTCTTTTACAGGTTCTATTTTTGGTCCACCCAAATACCATGCATTAACATTTTTTTGTGAAGCTCTTAATGACATGGAAATATCCAGAGGTTTTTCTAAGTCTATTTTAAGTTTTCTAGAGTTGTATTGTATTGTTGCAATCATTTATGCTGAATTTATTTTCAGTATTTTTAATTTGAAGTTTTACTTCCAAATATACTAAATCATAAAGAGTTCTGAAGCAATGCCATCAACCAAAAACTTACCTTTTAGTGTAGTTTTGAGAGTGTATTTATATGATTTCTTATCGCCATGCTCCATCGAAATGAAAAGCAGTCCATCATCTAAATATTTTTTTGCTGAAATCTTTAAATGTTGCAGATAATCAGTACCAAAATGGGTTTCTATCTTTTCTAAGGATATACCCCAAATGGTTCGTAAGCCAGTCATGACATACTCGTTAAAATGATCTACTTTGGTTAGCTTTTCTACCGTACACGGTAATGCTCCTTTTTGAATTGCTTGAATGTATTTCGTATTATTCGAAACATTCCAACTCCGTTCTAATCCGTTAAACGAATGTGCCGAAGGCCCAATACCCAAATACAGTTTCCCTTGCCAATAACTTGTATTATGCTTTGAAAAGTAATTTGGTTTACCAAAGTTCGAAATTTCATAGTGTACAAATCCTTCTTGGGTGGTCCGTTCTACTAAATGGTTAAAGTGCAGCAATGCCAAATTCTCATCCAAAGGTAGGTAAGTTCCCTTTTTAATAAAACTATCCAAGGCTGTTTTTGGTTCAACGGTTAAGGCATAACTAGAAATATGATTAATTCCAAAGCTAAAAGCCTGTTCCAAATTCTTATTCCATTTTTCCAAATCCATATTTGGAATCCCGTAAATAAGATCAATAGTTATATTATTGAAATATTTTGCAGCTTCTTCCAAACATTGTTTAGCTTCCTCCGCGTTATGGGCTCGGTTCATGTTTTTTAAATCGTCTTCAAAAAACGATTGAATACCAATACTTAATCTGTTTATTTGTGTAGATGCTAAGCCGCTAAGTCGTTGTTTAGTTAAATCATCGGGATTAGCTTCTAAGGTAATTTCGGGATTTACAGAAACCGTATAGTTCTTATAAACTTCATCAATTAAAAATCGTAATTCCTCAATCGTTAATAGTGAGGGCGTGCCACCACCAAAATAAATGGTTTCAACAGGCTCTTGCAATTCCGCTTTTCGCAACTCTAATTCTTTTATAAGAGCTACTATAAGTTCTTCTTTCTTCTTTAATGACGTGGAAAAGTGAAAATCGCAATAGTAACAGGCTTGCTTACAAAATGGAATATGGATGTAAATGCCGCTCATATAGTCTTAAGTACCGTACGCAATATTCAAGTTTTTGATCTGTAGTGAGTAAAACCGGGCTTAAACTGTCTTTTAACAACTAATCTTCTTTTAAATACCAAATAAACAGAATATCCATAAACACCAAAAACCATGACGATTAAAAACCAAATATACTTGTTAGGTTTCCTTTTAAACTTTGTTTGATATAATTCTAGGGTAAATAGAACTAAAAATATGATCATCAAATAAGCCATTGAATATTACTATAAATAGATTCCTGTTTCTGCAGGAATGACAGTTAAACCACTAAACAAAAAACGACTCAACCAATTTTTTTGGGATTCTGCTTCACAAAAGCAGCCCAACCTGAATAACTTTTACCCAAACTAACCTTCCCTGAATTGTAAAAATGGCAAACCGCAGCGGCCAGACCATCGGTTGCATCCAAATTATTAGGGAGGGTTTGTAACCCTAGTAAGCTTTGTAGCATTTTGGCCACCTGCTCCTTGCTCGCATTACCATTGCCAGTAATGGCCATTTTTATTTTTTTTGGTGAATACTCGGTAATAGGGACTTGTCGGCTAAGTCCAGCAGCCATAGCTACACCTTGGGCACGTCCCAACTTGAGCATACTCTGTACATTTTTTCCATAAAAAGGAGCTTCAATAGCAATTTCATCGGGATGATGGGTTTCAATGAGCTCAATGGTACGTTCAAAAATCAACTTAAGCTTCAAATAGTGATCGTCGTATTTTTTTAAATCGAGCTCATTCAGCTGCATAAATCGCATGGTTTTTCCATCTACTTTTATGAGTCCAAACCCCATAATGGTCGTCCCTGGATCGATTCCTAAAATAATACGCTCTTTAGCCATTTTATTCACAATAATAACACCCACTCAATGAAATGGAAGCGCCAACGGTTAGAGTTAACACATTCCCATTAAACGATCCGAAACCATTTGAAATGGGATCAAAATCTTTACAAAATCCATTAATATAAGACGCATCCAAAAACAAAGACAACTTATCAGACAATCCGTAATGGAATTCCATCCCTGCCATAACATTAAAATAAGACGTATCATTTTGAGTATAATTACCTAATGGTTTAACCATAGAAAATCCAGGGCCTGCATGGATAAAAGTCCCCATACCTGAGGGTAAAAAACTAAAAATTCGTGAAGCATCATACACCAATTGTATATTGATTCGAGAAAAGTTTAGCTTGAATTCCTGAGCACTTTCCTCATTTGACATTCTACTAAAGCCATAATCCAACTTAGCGCCCCACCTTGGCTTAAACATGTATTGCAAACCTAAATTAACGGTTGGAAAATTATAGGACTTTGCTTCGAAGCCTTGTATGAACCCTTCTTTAGAAGGGTTATTTACACCCAAAGCTATTTGCGCCTTAAATGTACTTGTATCTTGGGCACCTCCATTAAACCCTACCATAATAAATACAAACAAAAATAATTGTAGTTTGAAAGACTTAAAATTTGAGGTCATAAAACAATATTAGTTTATTTTGCATCACACGATGGATACGCTACCCTACAAAGCTAAACAATTCTTTTTTGTGCTCATTAAATTAGGCATTGTATTGTTTGCATTTTACTTTATCTACAAAAAATTAATATCTAACAATCAATTGGATTTTGTAAATTTTATTGAATCTTTAACCAAGAACAAGATGCTCTCATTGAAAAACGGTCTTCTTTTATTTCTTTTGAGCAGCTTTAACTGGTTTTTTGAAATTTTAAAATGGCAAAATTTGGTGTCGTATGTGCAAAAAATAACATTCTATGAGGCATTAAAACAAAGCTTAAGTTCATTAACTGCTTCTCTATTCACACCTAATAGAGTAGGAGAATATGGTATAAAATCGATTTACTACAGTAAAAATAAACGAAAGCGCGTAATGCTCATTAACTTTATAAGCAATATGCTACAAATGTGCACTACTTTGATTTTTGGCATTATTGGATTCTTATTTTTTATTAATCGGTATAATCCACCAATAAACTATTTCAAACTTATAATCCTTTTCTTTTCTATTAGCATAACAGTAGTTCTTATATTTTTATGGATTAAACAGAACTCTATTAAAATTAGAGGTATTCCTCTAAGTAAAGTTAAACATTATATTTTCTATTTTCCAAGAGACGTATTGGTAAGAGGCGGCTTATATGCCATAATGCGCTATGGTATCTTTTCGTTTCAATTTTATGCCTTGTTATTGCTTTTTGGGATTGATATTTTGTATTTAGAGTGTATGATCATTGTTTCATCCACATACCTTTTAGCATCTATTATACCTACTATTTCTATATTTGATGCTGTAATTAAAGGCAGCATTGCCGTTTACCTGTTTTCATTTTTGAATGTTGACAGTCTAACTATTTTATCGATAACATCCCTCATGTGGATCCTTAATTTTGCATTGCCAAGTGTTGTTGGTTGTTATTATATCGTTCTATTTAAACTTCCCAAAATTGACATGGAATCATGATATATATTGCATTGTTCATAACCATTATCTATCTTATTCTTATTGGACTTTTTATTTGGGGGCATGACAAAATAAACACCTTTCACCTGCCAGACATAGAACCTAAAACCAGCTTTACTGTAGTTATACCGTTTAGGAACGAAGCTAATAATTTGCCCTATTTGTTACAGTCGATTAAAGCCTTAGCCTATCCAAATCACCTGTTTGAGATTATTTTTGTTGATGATGACTCTACCGATGCTTCTGTTAAAATCATAGAGGAATACTTAAACAATTGCTACAACATTTCAATTATTAAAAATAAAAGAATTTCGAAATCACCTAAAAAAGATGCTATTACAACAGCCATAGAAGCTTCAAAACACGATTGGATTATCACAACAGATGCCGATTGCACGATACCCAAATATTGGCTGAATAGTTTTGATACATTTATCCAAGACACTAAAAGTAAATGTATTGTTGCTCCAGTTAAATTGGTATTGGGGCGAACATTTTTAAATCAATTTCAAGTTTTGGATATGCTTAGCTTACAGGGTGCCACTTTAGGTGGATTTGGCATTGAAAAACCATTCTTGTGCAATGGAGCTAATTTAGGATATGAAAAGACATTGTTTTATGAGCTTCATGGGTTTGAGGGAAACACCCATATTGCCAGTGGCGATGATATTTTCTTTTTAGAAAAGGCATTGAAGCATTCACCAAAAAAAGTTAATTATTTAAAATGTGAAGAAGCTGTTGTAACTACCCTTTCAGAAATATCATGGAAAAGCTATATAGAACAACGAATCAGATGGGGTTCAAAAACAAGGCATTACAGAAATAGTTTTGCTAAACTTACTGGCCTACTAGTCTTTTTAATGAATATAGTGATTCCCAGTTTATTAATACTTTCCCTGGCAGGATACTTAAGCTTTAAACCATTACTATATCTTATTATTATTAAGTTTAGTATAGACTTATGTTTAATTTATAAAACGGCTTCCTTTTTCGATCAAAAAGACTGCTTAAAAAACTATTTTATAAGCTTTATAATCTATCCGTTCATAAGTACTTATATTGTATTCAGTGCTTTATTTAGACCTTATAAGTGGAAAGACAGAACGTTTAAAACATAACTTTTTCTCGTTTATTTTTATTATTTTTATTGGAGTCCAACAGCCCTTTTAAATGAAAACGCTTTTCCTTTTACTCATTTTTTTATTAATCCCTACTTTTTACTCTATTGCTCAAGAACATTATACCATAAACGGTGAAACTTTAATTTTAAATACCGAGGTTGAAGGTGATTTAGATTTGTTGACCTTAAAATTGGATAAAGGTTATCGATTTTTTGTAAGGGATAGCAACAATAACATACAAGAGCTTATTAACACTAGAGATATAGATAGCACCTATTTTAATGAATTTAGACATACATTAACCGAATTGACCAAAGACTCCAACATGTCTACCGAGCAAGTGGCATTCAGCAAATATGGCCTTAAACAATTCATTAAAGCATACAATAAAAAGGGAACAAGACGTTATGCCTATACCGAAGACAAAGTAGAAACCCAAATTAGGTTAGGCGTTTTTGGTGGCTTAACAAACCATCCTCTAGTTGAAAACATCAACAATACTAAAACGGTGTGTTTTGGCACAGAAGTAGAACTATTTGAAAAAAAAGAACATTCTAGACAATCGGGTTTTATTGGTCTAGAAAAAACCTTAAAAAGTGATGGTTTTAATTATACATCTACCATAATAAATTTGGGTTATCGATTTCGGTTTATCAATTGTTCTATTTTTAACACTTATATAAACCTTCAATTAGCGACCTACACATTTTCAAAACATGTGGTACTCGTTGAAAATGAAAACATGACACTTGAAGAAATGACCGTAAAAAATAATGCCTTTAGAGTGCCTTTTATTTTTGGCATTGGCAGTGATATTAAGGTTTCAGAGAGGGGTTTCATCACCCTAATTTATAATGAAATTGTTTCCGTTTTTGTAAAAAACAACGGGCATTTTCCAATAAATTTCTCAATTGGCTACAAGTTTAATTTATAGCTTAATTAACATTTATAATAATTGGGAGTTTGAATTCGGTCTTAACATGCTGTCCACGTTTTACTGCCGGAAAAATGTCTGGCAAGGAGTCTAAACTTTTATGGAGCAAGATTTTTATATTGGGAATTTCCTTTTCGGTAATAGAATCCAGTTGAATGTCATTAAGCTGTAAATCGCCTTTTTCAGACACCTTAAAATCAAGGCTAACCGTATCATTAATATCTTGGGTGACCACTATAATCTCCTTTTGTAAAACAGTCATAATATGCTCCCGCAATACACGTTCAAAACATTGCTTTTGTTCCTGCTTTATTAAGGATGAATCACAAACTTTAAAACTAGGATAGGCATCTACCTCATCCCAATTAAAGGTTTTTAATTCTTCCTTTAAAATGGCTTCGGGTGTTGTTTTTTTTACTTTGAAACGCTCGCACGAAAAGCATGCAAGACAGACCAAAAAAATACAGATTTTTTTCATGGATTAATCTATACCCGAAAAATACGATTTTTTTGGTTTTTAATACCTATTTAAAAGAAAAACCGAAGTTGGAACTTCGGTTTTAAATAATTCAGTATCTAAAAAATTAAAGTTAATAAACATATTTAATCTTGCACCTGAAAGATGATAGGCAAAGAATAAAGCACATCTACTCTTTTACCTTTATGTTCGCCAGGCGTCATTTTTGGCAATGTTTTTATTACCCTGACTGCTTCCTCTTCCAATACTTGATGAGGAGCTCTTGATTTTTCAATTTCTATACTACCTTTCTTTGTAATCTTAAAAACAACATTGATCCTTTGTTGCCCCTTTAAACCTAAGCTTTTAGTTAAATTTGTATTGAAATTTCGATTGACATGCTTCTGAATTTCATTAGATACGCACTTTCTTTGTTCGTCTTGAGATAGGCTTTCACAACCTGCAAATGTAGGTACCTTATCTAAAATAGCAAAAGGTACAGCCAAACCTCCCAAAGTATCATCGGCATAGCCAACAACAGATACTTCATCCAGTATTTGCGTGTCGTCTTCAACTTCAAAAATAATGGGCAATGAATAGGGTACGGTCACCTCTTTGCCCTTTTGATTTCCAGGAATCATTTTTGGCAAGGCATTAATAACCCGAATGGCTTCTTCTTCCAAATCTTTGTGTGGAGCCCTAGCTCTAATTTCATTCAAATTGACTACTCCAAATCTATCTATTTTAAATACAACGTTTATTCTTTGTCTACCCTTTAAGCCTAAATCGTTGGCCAATTCTGTATTAAACTTTCTTGCTACAAATTCTTGGATTTTCTCAGACATACACTGTCTTTTCTCCACATTTGTAACTAAGTTTTCACAGCCAGGAAAAATAGGCACATCTTCTATTACAGCAAATGGAACTTCAATATCTTCAGAGGACTCATTTTTTGAAGGGGTTTGACCATAAGCAATCACCACTGTTTCATCAGCAACCGATTGGTCTTGAACTTGAAAGATAATGGGTAATGAATAAGGTACAATAACTGCTTTTCCTTTTTGTTTTCCTGGAGTCATTTGAGGCAGTGTTTTTATGACCCTAATAGCTTCTTCCTCCAATTTGGGATGGGGAGCCTTTGATCGAATACCTGTAACATGACCTTCTGTATCTATTTTAAATATGACGTCAATACGCTGCCTGCCTGTTAAACCTAATTGCATAGCTAAGGCTGTATTAAAGTTTCTATTCACGTGATTAGCAATCCCATTCGTTACACATGCTTTTTGTTCCTCTTTTGACAGGTTTTCACATTCAGGAAACACAGGAACTTGATCTAGGACTGCGAAGGGAACATCTTTTTCATTTAAATTCTTTTTTTCCAATTTTGACTGAAACTTTTTGTGAGCAACCATTTTGTACTTATAACCCCCATCTGAATATGCTTTTAACAGCACATAATCTTTTGGAGCCTGTTCACTTTCACTGTGTAAAGTATATGTGAATTCACCAATTGTTGGATTCTCATCAACCCAAACAACATAATTTGGATTTGACTTTAAAAAATCCACCTGTTTTTGTTTTGAATCTATAGATTTTGTAAGTGCCGCCTTATCTAAATTGACTTTGTTTACATTGACTGTATAAGTATATTCACTTAAATCTGGTTTAATACGAACTGATTTATTTTGAGCTTCAGAGGACGTATAAACAAGTATCCCTGCCACCATAGGAATCAATAAGGCATACTTTAAAAGATTAATTTGTTTTGATTTTGATTTTTGTAACATAACGATTCGTTTTTTGATTAATGATTGTTGAAAAAATGGATTGATGAATGATATTTTTTTCGTTTCAAAAACTTGTGTCAAGAGGTTTTGATAGTATTTCGATTTGCTTTCATGCTTTACCGCTTCGGCATCCGCTATAAACTCATGTAGCGCAGTAACTCTGTTTTGGTACATGTATACCAATGGATTAAACCAAAACAAAATTCGGAACAGTTCAAAAAACAAAAGATCCAAACTGTGCATTTGTTTCACATGTACCACCTCGTGCTTTAATATGGATTGCTTTTCGTCTTCATTTAATAGTTCCCCTAAAAACACATATCTAAAAAAGGAAAAAGCAGCACTACTATTTAAAAGTTTAACTAGGGTTAACCTACCAAAATTGACCTTGGAATTTTTCAGGATTAATAGCAAAATCCTAATAACCTTTATTAGAAAAACCAAAGCCGCTAAGCCCATACCCGCATAAAATACAATCTCCCAAAAAGACATGTATTCATTATTTTGAATCACCACGGCATCCAACGCAATGGGAGCATTGGTATTTGCTGCCGATGACCCCAAGATAACTTCCGGAAGTGAAATAACATACTCTTGGGGTACTATTTTCTTAAAGCTCTCAACTTTTATAAACGGCAGCGCAACAGACAAAATAGCAGTTGTAATTAGATAAAACCTATTCCAATTAAAAAAGGTCTCCCCTTTTAAAAACAGGTCGTATATCAACAAGAAAAATACCTGAAAGGCTATGGTTTCAATAATGTAATGTGCCATGACTACTGCTCTTTATTGATTTCTTTTAAAATAGATTCCAATTCTTTTAAGCTAACATCATTTTTCTTGACAAAAAAGGACACCATACTCTTAAAAGAGCCTTGAAAGTAATTATCCACTAATTTGTTTAAGGACTGATTACTGTAATCCTGCTGCTTAATTATTGGAAAATATACATGGCCTTTTCCCTCTTTTTCATGATCGACAAAACCTTTACTTTCCAATATCCTCACTATGGTAGACACGGTATTGTACGCTGGTTTCGGCTCTGGTAAGCACCCTATTATCGCTTTAACATTGCCTTTGCCTAGCTGCCAAAGTATTTGCATGATCTCCTCTTCTGCCTTGGTAAGTTGTAACATGATTTTTTATTTTTTAAATATTGAACTAAACATTTAGTTAAACAAATATAACTAAAAAATTAGTTTAAACTAATTTTTTAGTTTAAAAATGTAACATTTAGTATTCAAAAACGTCTTATTCATTGTAAAACTTAAATCTGTTTATGGATATTTTTTTAATTTTTGTTGCCTCGTTATTTATGGTTCTTGGAATTATTGGAAGTTTTCTTCCCATTTTGCCAGGCCCATTAACCAGCTGGGTGGGATTGTTAATTGTTCATTTTACAGAAGGTATTCCTATGAATACCTCTTTTTTGGTTATCACGCTAATTACTGCATTACTAATTTGGGTATTGGACTATATAATCCCCGCCATAGGCACCAAACGCTTTGGCGGTAGTAGATTGGGCATGATTGGCACAACTCTAGGCCTCATTATTGGGCTGTTCGCTCCAATTCCTGGTGGTATTATCATTGGTCCATTTTTAGGCGCTCTTGTCGGGGAACTTATAAACAGGAACGATTCCAAAATTGCATTTAAGGCTGCTTTTGGATCTTTTATTGGTTTTCTAACCTCAACATTCATTAAGTTTATTGTGGCTATAATTTACTTAGGTCTTTTTATAGCCATTCTTGTTTAACTTATACATCAATCCCTAAGAAAAGAAGAAGCCCTATGGGTCTCTCACCTCCACAGGGCCTATGTAAATTGCTATTATCAACAATAAATTTGAGGGATTAATTAAATTGTAGTGTTGATATTACAAACCTAAACATTAGTTTTAACTTTTTGCTGCGGAAAAACCGTAAGCACATTACGGTATAATTGTAAGTTCTAGTAATAATAAGGTGTTTCTTAATAAAAAAATTATACAAACCCTTGCTTTCTAGCCTCATTTAACAAGGTTTCATCTTGACCGTCTTCAACACAAAACAAATCTTTAAGTTGTCGCTTTCTTTTTTCAACAGCACTCAAGGACATATCTAAATGCGAGGCTAGGCTTTTGGTTTTAACCCCTTGTGATAATAGGTGTAGAATCTTTCTATTTTTTTCGTCAATTACAATATCACTGGTTATCGTTTTTCTAATATGGCTATTTACCGTACCACTATAAAAAGGCGGATTGTAAAGGACTGCTTGAAATGCACTTGCCAATTCACTAGAAGTTAAATCACTTTTAATAAGAAATCCTTCCGGATCAATAGTTTTAATGATGTTATGGATTCTAAATGACTCATTAAACATAGTAAGAATAATGATCTTTGCTCTGGGCAAAATCTTTCGCGCATGTTCTGCTAGATCTTCACCAGAATTCATAGTCCCATCGGATGATGGTGGTAAACTTATATCAACAAATAATACATTGTAGGGATCGTTTTGGGCTACGGATTTATCCATAAACCTCAGTGCTTCATCACAATTGTTAGCAATATCTATACGTAATTCTTGATTTTCAGTTTTTGTAAACTGTAGGGTATTTTGATAACCTTCAATAATCATTGGATGGTCATCTATCATTAATATTTTTATTCTTTCGGTCATAATTGTCGTTAGGGTATAGGGACTTCTATACTTACTTTGGTTCCTTTGGCTATTTCAGAATTGATTTTTATTTTTCCATTAATGCCTTTAATTCTGGAATGTATATTTTTAAGACCTATACCAGACTTTGCTTTGTTAACATCAAACCCTTTACCATCATCTTCAACAGCTAAGCAAATTACATTATTTTTTAATTTAAAGCTAATTTTTACATGTTTAGCATTGGCATGTTTATATATATTATGTAATGCCTCCTGTACAATTCTATAAATGTGGATTTTCTTTATATTAGACACTTCATCCCAATTTATTACTTCATCGTAATCCAATTTATACTCTACATCGTAGGCCAAGCATTGTGTCTCTACCAATGTTTTTAAAATATCCATAAAACCGCTACCTGCCACAAAATCGGTGTTCAATTCATGGGACACTTTTCTAATATCCTGTTCTATGGTTTTTAATTCTTCAATATATTGCCCTCTACTTTTAATAGCTTCCGTACTGGTGGCCATATTTAAACTATCAAGGCTTAACCTTGTGCCAAACAGTCGCCCTAATACACCATCATGGAGTTCTTCGGAGATCCGTTTCTTTTCTTGGGTTCTTGCTTCTTCTATACTTTCATTTTGTGAAAGCATGAGGTTATATATCTCTTCGTTTGCTTCTTGTTGTTGCTGAACAAACCTCAATTCTTTATTTTTATTTCTCTGGTGAATCACCAAATAAAGTAATAATGAAGCTAGAATAACAACTACCGATATGATTAACAGCCACATACGTTCTTTAGCTATTTGTATATTTTCTTGTTCTATCTTCTGAGTTTCAAAACGTATTCTGGCAAATTTGTCACGAATGGCACGTTCGGCTTTTTGTATACTATCACTAAGTGAAACATAATCCTTTAAAAATTTGATAGCTTTATCTTTTTCCTCAGTTTCCGATAAAATCAATAATGACTTTAATAAATCATCATTGTTATATTTTTCCGAAATTTCTTTAGCCTTGTATGCATAATATAAAGCAGAATCTTTTAGACCTTTATAGTTATAGTATTCTGCCAAATGCTGATGAATTATAATGGAGTTATATTCTAAACCTGTGCTATCACAAATTTTTAAAGCCTTAAGATATAAATCAGGTAATTTATCTAACTCTT
The DNA here is from genome assembly GCF_019931125.1 of Aestuariivivens sp. NBU2969. Taxonomy (NCBI): domain Bacteria; kingdom Pseudomonadati; phylum Bacteroidota; class Flavobacteriia; order Flavobacteriales; family Flavobacteriaceae; genus Aestuariivivens; species Aestuariivivens sp. NBU2969. Next base: position 13,511 of record NZ_JAIOUU010000019.1, on the reverse strand, counting down.
TTAACAAATATAATGTATGGGAATAATTTCCTAAAGCTAAAACGTATATATCTGTATGGTTGGCAATTAGACTTTCGTCCTCTAAAATTCTATTGAATGCTTCTTTAGCCAACACATATTTTCCAGCTTCCTTATAAACATAACCTATATTGTTTTCTGATAATCCAATACTTCTTTGGAAATCGCCATCCAGTTCTTTCTTAATATCTAAAGCCATATTGTGGTACTTTATAGATTCTTCAAACTGACCAAGTTCATTAAATACAATTCCTAATTGATTATAATTGTAGGCTCTATATTCAATAACATTTTTATCTATTGGCAATTCATTCAAAATAGTTAAGGATTCTATTAAAGTAACCTCACTACCTGTATAATCTTTATTATTGGACTGGCAAACACCAATACCATAAAGTGTTATGGCTGTTTCATACTTGTAATTGTTTTTTCTAAAAATCTTTTCGGCTGTTTGATAATAATAATATGCAGTATCTACCAACAACGATTTTCTATATAATTCTCCAACTTTATAATATTCTCTTGCAATAAAAATTGAGTCAAAAGATTTGTTTTTGTCTAAATGATTTAGGATGGAATCTATTTGTAGTATATTACGTTCCGTCTGGGCACTTATAAAAAAGAAACCGAAAAAAACTGTTATATAGAATATTTTATATTTCAATAATTATAGCCATTTACCACTACTATCAAATGTAGCATAATTTTTTAATTTATTGCTATAGCTATTTTAATTACAAAAAAATCCCACGCTTTATTGCATGGGATTCAATTTTATGACTTGTATATTTTTTCTTAATCACTTCCTTGACCTCCAGTATATGGAACATCAAAAGTCTCTGGAGATTTTAATACGTCGTCCTCGTTTAAATCTTGCTTGGTACAAGATGTAAGTGCTGTAAAAAACACAGTAACTAACAATATAAGTTTTAGGGCTTTCATAAATATTCGATTTTAAGGTTAAACTCTTTTTTCTATTGATTTAAAAACTTTAAATACTAAACTTGATAAAGCCTTTGGCGAACCAAAATCTTTAACGAGGGAAAAATGGAATAATTAACTTCAAAATCGAACACAAAAAAGCGCTCAGATTTCATTTACTTAAATTTTGAGGGAAAAAGACCTTAGGGTCAAAATGGATTAATTTATCTTAACAGCACTGAGGGGATTGCACTTTCATCGTTAAGACGTTACTAAAATAGGTTAAAGAGTCTCTTTATTGATAATGTTTTCGATGAAATACATTTTTTATCGATGAAGTGCATTTAATCGATAAAAGGATCCTGTACTATTATCTGTTTAAAGTAGATTGGTTATTAACTAAGCTCGTTTTAACAATGGTTGTTTTATATTCCAAAACTTCATCGTGCTTTTTCTCTAGTCGTTTGATCAACAGGTCAGCCGCATTAGCTCCTATCTGTTTGGCATGTTGTCTAATTGTAGTAAGCTTAGGAATAGAATGTTGTGACACCGATTGACTTGAAAAACCAATAACCGATATATCTTTTGGTACCTGTAATCCCAAATATAAAGCCACATTAATAGCAATAACACCAGAAGCGCTATCAGCTGCCAAAACACCATCTACATTTTGGTTTTCTTTAAAGAAGGACATTATTTTATGCTGATAGTCGTCTTCCTTCTTTAACTTAAGTTCCAATACTTCTTGGGTACCCTGCTCTAGAATAGCCTTTTTATATCCATGTTGCCTAAGCTTACCAACACTTAAATCATCTATTCCACTAAAAAAAGCTATTTTTTTCCTGTTTTCAGAAATCAAATTTTTGGTTGCATTATAAGTGGCGTCAAAATCATCGGCAATTACTTTGTCACAAAACACATCGTATGCTACCCTGTCGAACATGACAATGGGTAATCCTTGGTTAATAGTTTTTTTAAAATGGTTAATTTCATTTTTTATCTGTGTTTCTTCAGCAACACACAAAATAAAACCATCTACACTTCCATTAGCTAAAACTTCTAACGCCTTTTTCTCTTTTTCTAATGATTCGTTAGAAATACAGGTCATAATATTATAACCTCTTTGGGTAGCCTCCCGTTCTATACCAAATAATACTTTTGCCAAAAAATAATTAAGGATATCTGGAATAATAACCCCTATTGTTTTAGTCCTATTTTGTTTTAAACTTAATGCTACTTTGTTTGGTGAATAATTATACAATTCGGCAAGTTCCTTAACACGCCTTACTGTTTCCTCTCCTATCTCCTCACTATTATTTAAAGCTTTGGAAACTGTAGAAATAGAGACATTTAACTCTTTTGCCAACTGTTTTAAAGTAACCATTTATAAAGGATTAGTATATTCTCTGCAATTTAGCAAAAATACATGTTGTACAATACATTTAAAAAAAACTCTTTATTTTATAGATTAGTCCGTTTTAAAGACAAAAAAAAAGGCACATACAAATTGCACATGCCACTAGCTATTAATCATTATTAAAATCTTGGAGAGAATTTAGCTGACAATTTATAATTAATAAAACTTTTTTATGTAACAAAAGTTACATAAAAAATTAAGATATGATCATTTTAATATCTTTTATATATTAAAACTAATTTAATTATTAGTTAAAGATAGAGTCACATTTAACTTATCCAAAAATATGGAAAGCTTATCAAGCTTAAATACTTTATATTTATATTTACATTCAAATTAAACTTATGCGATCTAAAATCTTATTATTCATTGGAATCATCTTTTTGGTTACAGGTATTTTGCTGAAAAAAATAATTCAAGTGGAAGCTTTTGGATTAATTTTAATTATAATAGGAGTTACATTTAAATTCTTATATATTATTATCAAAGTTAAAAGCGGTGAATATAAACCTGGAAAAGAAATATTGTTTTTGGCAATAGGGTTATTACTGTTTTTTTCTGGAATATACCTTAAAAATACTAATCAAACTGTAATCAAACCAATCTATTTGATAATTTCTGGAATAACGCTTAAAATAATTTTTATCATTAAGTTTATTCAAATTATTAAATCCAATAAAGAAGTAAATTCCTAAGCAAAAAGGACCCATAAAAAAGCACCTCATTTTTCTATAAAGAAAAAAGCTTTTCATAGGCTTAACTACTCAAGCCTTTTAATAAAAATAGCACTGCAATTGATCTCCGCTTTTTAACATGGACTTCATAGATTATTTTTTGAACTTTTAAGCAAAACTTGACATTTATTTATAATTTTTCTTTGCTTCAAATAATCTAAACTTTAAAATCATGCAAAAAATATTATTAAGTCTAGCATTTATATTTTCTTTATTTAATGTTTCTGCACAAGAACCAAGTAGTAAAATAATTATTGATGTTACAAGCACTAACTTTAAGGTATATCAATCTGTACTTCTAACACTTAAAATCATGACAAAAAGCCATCCAAACACCCACTTTGATATAATAGCCTATGGAGAAGCTGTACCTATGATGATGAAAAACCAATCTGTTGTGGCAGACGAAATATTAAAGTATATAGAAAATCAAAATATAAATTTTACAGCTTGTGAAGTTAGCATGTCATTATTCAATATTAAAAGAGAACAACTATTAGAAGGTGTAAAAACTGTGGCTAATGCAGTAGATGACATTGTAAAAAAACAGAATGAGGGCTGGGGCTATATAAAATCTGGAAACTGATATGAAATAAATAATTAATTTGATTTTTTGATTTTTTTATGACTATGCCTCTCTAACATATACACCTCTATTTTTAACTATTAAAAATATAATATTTAAATTTGTTAGAGGGGCATATTAAAATGCAAGTTCATATCATATAAAAATCCATGCATAATTTATTTGAAAATATAAGGGACAGTTTAGTATTCAATAAATTTATGATAGATGAATTGATTTGTGTGGAATACTCTTGCCCGGTTGAAGATGAGCATGTTGGGGTTTATACACAATCTGATTATTTAATACATGTTTTAAGTGGAAAAAAAACATGGAAAACAATTGAAGGCGAATGGGTTATGGAGGCCGGCCAAACCTTATTTGTTAAAAAAGGAGCCGCTATTGTTACCCAATATTTTGAAGATGACTTTTGTATGCTAGGCTTCTTTTTACCTGATGACATTATTAGAAATTCACTGGAGGAAACCATAAATCGCATCCCAAATGGCAACACAATGGATGTACATCAATTTACTGCCACTAAGCTGCCTTCAAAAGATTACATAGAAAACTTTATTCAATCTATGTTTCCCTACTTCAAAGACAGAAAAGACCCTCCAGAGCCAATACTAAGATTAAAGCTTAAAGAGCTTCTTATAAACATAATATACCACTCTGAAAATGACCTGCTCGTTTCTTATTTGAAAACAGTCACCTTAAATTCGGAACCTTCATTAACCCATATAATGGAGACCAATTTTTCATTTAATCTCAAACTGGAGGAGTACGCCAAATTATGTCACAGAAGTTTATCTACATTTAAACGAGATTTTTTTAATCATTATAATACGACACCAGGAAAATGGTTGCTAAACAAGAGGCTTGAACACGCTGCAAATCTCATTTTAAAAAACACATTAAATATTACACAAATCGCTTTTGAAAGTGGATTTGAAGATGTCTCTCATTTTAGTAGGGTGTTTAAAACAAAGTTCGGCGTGACACCAAGCTCATTTTCTAAAAATATGACTTCCTAACCTTCTGAACTTCTTAAACCATTTTTTAAACTTTTAAGCAAAGTTTAGGCTTTTGTTATGTGCGTACTTTGTAATACTAACAAATTAATAATAAAGTATTATGAAAACAACGCTAAGATCAACAAGTTGGACAACAAAAATCCATGAGATTGGAGAAGAATTTGCCCGTAATGCCTTAAAACATGATATTGACGGCACATTTGTTCAAGACAACTATTTAAAACTTAAGGAATTAAAATTCTTTTCTGCTGCAATTCCCTTTGAGTTTGGAGGCGCTGGAGTAGCACATAAAGAAATGTGCGAAATTATTAAGACAATAGCATATTATTGCAGTTCTACGGCTTTGGCTTTCTCCATGCATCAACACTTAATATCGGCGGCTGTCTGGAAATACAAGTACAAAGGTGTAGGGCAAGATTTTTTACGTCATGTTGCTGAAAACGAACTCGTACTCATAAGCACTGGCGCAAGGGACTGGCTTAGCTCTAATGGTGACCTAAAAAAAACCAGCGGAGGATACTTATTTTCTGGAACCAAGCATTTTGCCAGTCAATCTGCCGGCGGTGATATTGTGGTAACCAGTGGGACGTACTTAAACAAAAATAATTCATGGGACGTCCTTCACTTTACCGTTCCCATGACCTCAAATGGAGTTTCAATATTAGATAATTGGAATGTTATGGGAATGCGCGGAACAGGATCCAATTCCATTTTGTTTGAGGACGTATTTATACCCGACTCCGCAATAACCTTATCCAGACCTAAAAACGAATTTCACCCTGTTTGGAACGTTGTACTTACAGTAGCATTACCATTAATAATGTCTACCTACATAGGTATAGCCGAAAAAGCAAAGGTAATTGCTATTACAAAAGGCAAAACTTACCATAGAAACCAAAAGCATATAGCTACACTTATTGGTAGACTAAATAATGTGCTGTTAAGTGCTCAAACCGAATGGAAAGCAATGTATTACCTAGCAAACGGATTAAATTTTACCCCTAGTGAGGCCATCACCATTGATATGCTCTCTCATAAAACCAATGTAGGTGAAAATACCAAGAAAACTGTGGCGTATGCCATGGAAGCCATAGGTGGACAAAGTTTCTACAGATCTAATATCCTGGAACGTTTGTTTAGGGATGTACAAGCTTCCCCTTTTCATCCTTTACCTAAATGGGAACAATATGCTTTTACTGGTGAACGCATAATTAACTCTTAAATAATCTAACTAATTAAATTATGGATTTTGAAAATAGATATATAGATGAACTTATTGCAATACGTGAAGAGGCGAGGGAATGTAAGAATTATAACTTATCAGATAAGATACGTAACTACTTAGACAGCAAACACATTTTTATTTTTGACTCAGCTAACCAACAAATTGTCTATCATAGAAAAAAAGGCTCAAGACAAGACCTTATCAAAGAAATAAAAAAAGAACAGCGAGCCGAGAAATTATTTTATGCCTGGCTATATTCAATTAATAAAACAACTAAGACAATACATCATGAAAACTTTTAAAAATGCATTGAATAAGAATCAGCTAAATGCATATATATTAACCTATTGTGCTAAGGGAGATTTTAAACTTTCAAATCAAGAAGCAGAATTTATTAAACATAAAACTAAAATTGAAAGTTTAGATAAAATTAATTGCGAAATGAATAAGTATAATGATTATCAAATAATTCAAAAAATAAAAGATTCAATTGATGAATATAATTATTCAAACAATGAGCTAGAAAATCTCTTCAATGACATGCAAGAAGTGATTGAAGTTAATAATGGGTATAATGCATTAAAGCAAAATATCCATCGAGGTCTAAAACACATTTTAATGTAAAGGTTAAGTCCTATGTAGACCTCAGATAATAAGGTACTAAACTCTAATTATAATACTCTATGGTCCTTTCAGCAATAATATATAAGGGGTCATTCTTTTGGCTATCAAAAAGAACACACTCTACCCAATCCCCATGTTCATTATAAGTATATTTGGCCGTTGATTCTGATATCTTTTTGTTTTTTCTATATACTGTATGGACCGTATGATTCCCTTTTTCATTATACATATCTATTGATTTTCGCTTTCCCCAATCTTTGGTATATTCTACTAATTTTTCATCCATACTATAAACTTCTGTAATGGTATACTCCACATCACCCTTATCATCATATGTATAAATCATGTGTTTTTTACTATTGTCCAAATAATCATGTACTCTTTTAAAGGTTTTAACACTCCCTTTAATTTTCAAGAATCCTGTTTTACTCGGCATCTGTTCAACCGTCTTTATTTCCTCTTTAACTTTGTTGTCATCAATATACTTGTAATTCAAAGTAATAATCCTTTTGTCATAGGATCTAATAGGAGGCAAACCTTTTTCTAAAGACTTTTTCTCAATACTCTTTTTTTCCTCGCTTAAAAGACCATTGTCTATATATTGATATTCCCATTGTATCGTTATTGTATCAATAGTTTTTGGATGTAAAGGCCCTAATTGGGTGGTATCTATATACATATACTTTTCTTTTAATACATTACCCTCTGTATCCAGTAATTCGAAATGATGATTGTTTAATGGAGCTATATCCTCAAATTCAGTTTCTATTGTATGATTAAGGCTGTCATTATTGGAAAGATAGTATCTCTGATAATCTTCATCAGTAAGATCCTTACTCCAATATTTATAAAACAAATTATTCAACCACCCTTTTAATGGCACAGCATGTTTATTCCATCTTGTTTTTTCAATTCTACCCAAAGAATCGTATGATATTCTTAATACAATACTATCATTTAATTCAAGCATCGTCATCTTGGCTTTAACTACCTGATTATTTTCATTGTAGTCATAGTTTTCCCTTAAATGATATTCCCCTTTATTATTTGGATAATATATGTCTTTTATAAGTCCATTTCTATCATATTCAATCTTACCAGTATTAAAATCACCACTAATGGGGTACCTAGGCTTGATTTTATAAATGGGTTCACCCTTCTTAACCTGACCATTAACAACACTGGCTTTAAATAATTTGATTTCAATACTTTTCATTTGATCACTGGTATTTACTGGTTGAGCCCAGGAAGCTAGACATACCATGATGATTATTATGAATATGCAATGTGACTTTTCCATCCCCTAGTGGTTATTATTTAATACATTTTTAAACAATACAATCTTAGACTTATTGCCGTAAGTTTTTCATTAACTAATAGGCATTGTTTCTAAAGTTTGCTATTTTAAACTAAAAATTTAACCATTTAATTTATTTCTTAAAATGATATTAATCATGTCATTAATTTGAATGGCTAGTATAAAATATCTTATGAAATTTGAACATAACAAAAGGTTCCCTTAATTAGGAAAATCTTATATCGAGTCTATTTCTAAACTACTTTAGCAAATATAAGTGCCTTGACAATTCTCCATCAATGGTTCGGGGCAGGACATATCTTTAATTTATAATCTTATAAAACAATTCATTTCTAATAACACTCTTGCCCATGAAGTAATGTTTTTGTATTTTAATAAAATGGGACTATATGATAAACACATACTTCCTAAGGTAGTTGATTGGGCTTGCAGGCAAAAGCCGACAAGAAAACAAAGAGAAAAAATAATACCCCTTGCCCATGGGAATGTATTAGAAATAGGTATAGGTTCAGGCTTAAATTTACCGTTTTATAACAAAACCAATGTAAAACACCTTACTGCAATTGACCCTTCGATTGAAATCTGGAATCAGAACAAATTTGATGTAAAAAGCTTCCCTTTTGAGTTTAATTTTATTAAGGCGATAGCTGAGAATATTCCAGTTGATAATAATAGTTTTGATTACGTAGTAATTACATATACATTATGTAGCATCCCTGATGTCTCCAAGGCATTCAATGAAATTAGGAGGGTAATTAAGCCTAATGGAAAATTACTCTTTTGTGAACATGGTAAAGCTCCAGATAAATCTGTTCAAAAATGGCAAAACTACATTAATCCAATTTGGAAAAAGTTAGGTGGAGGATGTACACTTAATAAAGATATTCCTTCTTTAATAAAAAATAACGGCTTTAAGATTATTAATATGAAAACAATGTACATTCCTGGTTGGAAACCGGCAAGCTTTAATTTTTGGGGTAGTTCTGAAATTAAATAAAAAAGGTGAATTACATAATTCACCTTTTTTGCCCCAAATCTACCATGAACTTAACCTACTTATGTTATGGTGGGTGAAATATAAACCTGTTTAACCAATTAAAATAATTTTTTTAGTTAAGAAACCTAATTATTGGATTAACGGTCACCTTAAAGTATATTCATTTTCAAATTCATCCTTTTCCTTTACAATTAATCACATCTATTTTGAATACACTGTAATTTAAAAAACATAAAAAAGACTATTTAACCTTTGTTAAAAACTGGATATTTACCAAATAACACAACTGTTTTTAGCTAAAAAAATCAACTTGTTTAGAGTTCTCTCTGTAATCTTACAGTCTGGTGGGACCCTATAGACATATTAAAAATTAAATTTTTGATGTTTATTAAATTCATTACACCTAAATAATTACCTCTTTTCTTAACTGATTTTTATCATTCCTTAGCATAAATAGTTGGTATATCTTTAATGGTTTATCTTACTGGGTTTATCCATTATTTATGTGTTTCGATAAAGTTACATTGTTAAATAATATTAGCCTTGAGATATTCAAAATAATCATGTTAGCACTAGAACAAGAATACAAGATTGCCTGGATCATTATTTTTTAAACTGTAAAGCATGAAAAATACAACAAGTAAAAAGGTAATTGCTTGGATTGACCGTCACTTGGCTGATCCACGACTGGAACCTGAAGCTCTTCTTCGTAAGCGATGGACTTGGTTATACATGCTAGTTAACTTTATTGGTTTAACATGTATGACTGGTCTTGGATATGTGTGGGAAATATATCCAATCCTTTGGTTTGGCTATGCTTTAATTATTACCCAAATTGTAGCTATCCCCCTATTTCGTGTTTCAAAACGGTTTGACCTTGTTCTAAACATAAGCTATGGCATTATTGTTATTCTAGCGTTTGCCGTTATGTTGCAAACTGGTGGCCTCACAACTTCAATGGGCTTTGTTTTTATCGGGATAAATTGTGCCATGGGATCTGTTTTGGCTGGCAATTTACGTTGGACAATTGGAATGTTTGTTTTGTATTGTACCACAATCATACTTTTAGGCGTACTCCAACCCTATCTAGTAACCCCTGATTATATAACTCCTGAAGTCAATTCGTTTTATTTTGTAACTGATGCCGTATGGGTTAATGCCTGTGTACTTTTCTTGGTAATATTGTTCATGAAAGACAAAAGCCGATATGAAAAATCTGAAGCAGAAAAACTCAGGAAAATAGATGAAGTGAAAACCCAACTTTATACTAATGTTTCCCATGAATTTCGAACCCCATTAACAATCATTTCAGGTGTTGCAGATCAAATGGATCAAAATAAAGATAAGTGGCCACAAAATGGGCCCTATAAAATTAAAGTTCAAAGCCAGATACTACTAAGATTGGTAAACCAGATGTTGGACATTTCCAAAATAGAAGCTGGAAGCATGCATTTAAACTTAATTCATGGGGACATTAAGAAATTTGCACAATATGTTATTGGAACTTTCAGCAGCCTTGCCGAATACAAACATATTGAACTGCATATCAATATTAACAATGAGCCTCTTTATGCTGACTACGATCCTGAAAAACTAATGCATGTATTTGGAAATCTATTATCGAACTCAATAAAATTTACCTCTCGAGGAGGAAAGATTGATGTTAGTGTTTATGGAGATAACCTAAGAGGTCAAGAAATTCTGTACATTTCTGTAAGGGATAGTGGAAGAGGAATTCCAAAGGAGTCTATTAATTATATATTTGACCGCTTTTACCAAGTTCCTGACAAATACGATCAGATACAAGGCACCGGTTTGGGTTTGGCCCTAACTAAAGAACTTGTAAAATTAATGAAAGGAGATATTAATGTCAAAAGTAAGGTGGGAATAGGGTCAGAGTTTGTCGTTACCTTGCCCGTCAACAAAGAAGCCAGAATGGAAAAGGACCACGGAGTCTCAATGGTCAACTCGGATACTATTCATTCCATTATTCCGACACATAACGAAAACAAAGACTTAAAAATTAATCCGCAGTTATCTTTAGAAAACCCAATCCTTTTAATTGTTGAAGACAATAAAGATGTTGTAGAATACCTCATTACTATCCTTGGAGATCATTACATACTAGAGGTCGCTTTTAATGGTAAAGATGGACTTGAAAAAGCACTAGAAATCATTCCCGATTTAATTCTTACAGATATCATGATGCCAGAAATGGATGGCTTCGAAATGACCAGACATCTCAAAAATGATATCAGGACAGACCATATACCGATTGTAGTACTTACTGCAAAGGGAGACTTTCAATCAAAACTTTCAGGACTTCAAATAGGTGCCGATCACTATCTCATAAAACCATTTAGCGAAAAAGAACTATTACTGAAACTGAATAACCTTCTTGAGGCAAGACGTAAAATGCAAAAAAAGCTTGGCTCAATAAAATCCCTTTTCCGACAGGGTAACATGCATTACAAGCAGGAGATGTTATTTATGTCTAAAATCAATACCCTTCTCGATGAAAAATTACAGAATGAAAATTTAGGAATTAAAGATATATGCTTACACCTCAATATGAGCAGACCTCAACTTTATAGAAAATTTTCTGCATTAACAAACAATTCTATCGGTAAATATATTAGGTCTTATCGCTTACACAGAGCAAAAGCAATGATAGAAAGTCAGACCAAAAATGTAACAGAAGCAGCTATGGATTCTGGCTTTAAAAACCTATCTCATTTCAGCACCAGTTTCAGGGAAGAATTTGGCTACTCTCCAAGTGAACTTCTTTAAGTAAAGAATATATTTTCTTTTGAGAAGATTACCAAAATATTTGAGATTCTCACCAAAGTAAATCTCATTACAGAGATTTAATTTTAAAGAAACATTTTAGATAATAAGATTTTTAATTTAAATATTCTGAATCATGAAAACAAAATTATTAAGTATTGCCTTTATTGGTGTATTGGCATTGATCATGATAAATTGTAGCAAAGACTACGATGTAAAAAGCGATGTACAGCAGGATGTAATCCAGTCCCCCTTGGCCAACTATAGTTTCATTGGCAACCCTCTTGGTAAAACACTAATAAAACCAGGTAAAGACGTCACAAAAACTATCAAATTCTTTGATGCAACAGGTCCTTTTGAGTTTGATTTTAATGTTGATGGATGCGCTCCGGCCCCTTATCTAACGATTTCTGGAAAAGGAAATGCTTCCCATATAGGTTATTACACTGTAGAGAATCATGGGTGCTATGATGGTGTGAGTCCAATGTTAGGAATAATAACTGCTGCCAATGGCGATAAATTATACACCTATGTAGCATCAGCTGTTCAAGACCAGATTACCGGCATATGGACTTACCACTATGTTATATACGATGGCACGGGGCAATTTGCTGATGTTTATGGTGACATTTATATGCTAGGAACCATTGATTTTGAAAACTGGACATGGACTATGTCCGGAGAAGGAGAGATAACCTATTAATGCAAACTAGGAAATATAACAATAAAATAATTCCAGCTCCGCTAGCAGGAGCTGGTTTTACTGAAACAGTATAAAATATTATGTGCATGAATAATACACTGATATTGTATCAATAATTAATTTAAATCATTAAAAAAATTATACATGTACTGTTGAGATTCTTACCAAAGTAAATCCTATAACTTAAAGTTACTTTTATATTAAAGTTCAAAAAAAATCTAGGTTGTTAATTTAAATATTTTGAATCATGAAAAATATTACATTTTTATTTTGGACAGCAGTTATTGTATTGCTTTTGTCTCCCCAAAATGTAGTTGCCCAACCAGAGTATCAATTAGACCGAACTGAGGGATACTTATGGGAAGACCCTAATTGGTTTTTAGAATACAGGACTCAATACACCTATGATGATCCAGGTGCCGATTTTACGAATTCTTTATCTGAGATATACCTTGAGATTGACAATGAACTAGTCTGGCGACCATGGCATCAAATAATAAGAACTTACAATGAAGATAAGACACTTAATACAGAGATATTACAAGATCATGGTATTTTTTTTAGTGATGATGCAAAACCTAATTATAAGACAGAATATGAGTACGATTCACATGGAAAGAATATCAAAGTTACCCATTATAGCATTAATAGCATTGGTGATTGGACTAAAGATTGGCAGGATGTATTGCTTTATGACAATGGGTTGAATACAGAGGTTATCACCTATGAATGGGATGATACTTGGAAAGAATTTAAAAAAATTGAAAAAAATTACAACTCTGAAAATTGGATCATCAAACAGGAAGATTTTAATTGGGAGGATACCCACTGGGCCGTAACTCCTCAATCTACTACCGACTATACTTACTACCCCAATGGATTGTTAAAGGATGAAACTAAACGAAATGGAGGAAGTTTGGTAAATAATGCGCGTACTGAATATCTCTACGATAATGATAAGTTAAGTTTAGAAAGTCATTATGCATGGAATTATCCCAATGGGCCCTGGATCTTACTGGGGGATCTGCAATATTCTTATCAATCAAATGGTCAATTAAAGGAAGTCATTGATAATGGAGTTGTTACCTTTATTCGGACATAAAATTTAAGACTGTTTGTTACAAAACAAATATCTTAGAAACATGAAAAAACGAGTTTATAGTAA
>NZ_JAIOUU010000018.1:0-56734 GCF_019931125.1 Aestuariivivens sp. NBU2969 | reverse complement strand
TTTACAAAGTTTAGTATATTTTTACCTTCATATTGTTCCATATCTTAATGTTTTAAAGCATTAAAATACGGATTTTAAATTAATAACTCAATTAATTTATTTAAATCTTCAAAAAGATAGTTGATTAGTTGGTGTGTTTAAACACTACTATTCCAATTTTAAGATTGAGGCTAACTTATAATGGCTCCAAGTTTTAATTTGTTATATAAGATGATTAGTAAAATTAGCACTAAAAAAGGGAAATAGTCAAAATTTTTCAAGTGTTATAAGCCATTAATCATAGTATAAACTTTTAACTAAAGCTGACAAATATCATAGTTTATAAGCAATAAAATACTTAATCTTTATCGTCAATTAGGGATCAACCATTAATTCTTAAATAGTATGAAACATCTCTACATAAAGCTTAGTTTACTATTAATACTTCTATTTATATTCATGAGTTGGATAAACAGAAGTGGGATATTTTCCTATGTCCCTACAACTTTAGACGATTTCTTTATGCCAGGATCCCAACCTTTGGAGTCTGGCACATTCAATTCGCCTAATCAATGCCATAGTTGTCATGGAGGTTATGATAATAACGTAGAACCAGCTTTTAATTACCAAGGTAGCATGATGTCCCACAGCATGCGCGATCCTTTATTTGAAGCCTCATTAACCATTGCTAACCAAGATGCGCTATTTTCTGGAGACTTGTGCATGCGCTGTCATACTCCAAGAGGTTGGCTAGAAGGTAGAAGCACTCCTACTGATGGCTCAGCTCTAACAAGTGCCGATAGAGAGGGTGTGCAATGCCATTTTTGTCATAAAATGGTAGACCCACTTAGCACTAGACCAGAAGATTTGGCCTATATAAATACCTTAGCTCCTGAAAAAGTGCCTATACAACATGGTAATGGCATGTATGTAGTAGATGCAGATGATAATACCAGGCGAGGCCCTTATGATGATGCCAACGCAAATCACCCTACTCTATATTCGCCATTTCATTCAAGCTCTGAAATTTGTGCTACATGTCACGATGTAAGCAATCCTGTGTTCAGTAAAGCGCCGGATGGCTCATACCAGCCTAATGCTACAAATACTCCTGCACCAACCTTTGATAAATACGAGATGTTTCCTGTAGAGCGTACTTATAGTGAATGGAAAATGAGCGCTTATAATACAGCTGAAGGTATACCTTCAGCTGTATTTGGAGGTACAAAAACCAATGTTTCCAGCTGTATTGATTGCCATATGCCACAAACCAGTGGCAAAGGTTGTAATAAACAGTTTGCCTCAACTAGAAATGATTTGGCAATACATGACTTAACAGGTGGCAACACCTTTGTACCTTTAATCATTAAGGCCAAATATGCTGGAGATGTGGATGTCGATGCTATTGATGCGGGTATCAGTAGAGCACAATACATGCTCCAAAATGCAGCTACCTTAAATCTTAACGTTACAACAACAATAAATGGATATAATCTAGATGTGGAAATTATTAATGAAACAGGACATAAATTACCATCGGGTTATCCAGAGGGCAGGCGCATGTGGATTAATGTTCAATGCTATGACAATGATGACAACATAATTTATGAATCTGGTGTTTACGATTCAGATACCGGTACATTAGATAAAACCGGTACCAAAATTTATGAAGTCAAGTTAGGTATGAGTGAGTCCGTGGCTGCACTTGCAAATGCTAATGGCACAGGAACATATACCGCAGGCGAATCGTTTCACTTTGCTTTGAATAATGTTGTTGTAAAGGATAACCGAATTCCACCCCGTGGTTTCATTAATGCCAATTTTGAAGCAGTACAAGCTGCTCCCATTGGGTATTCCTATCCTGATGGTGCTTTTTCAGATATAACAACTTATACAGTACCTGAAACAACTAACCGTATTGTGGTTAAACTACTATACCAAACCTCCTCAAAAGAATATATCGAGTTCTTAAGAGATAAAAATGTTACTGATAACAAAGGGCAAGAGCTTTATGAGCTTTGGGAAGCTCATGGCAAATCTACACCAATTGTAATGCAAGAAGCTGAGTTTTTCACGTCTACTTTGGATATGACTAAAAAGCAAACTATGGATACAACCATTAAAATCTATCCTAATCCCAGTAAAAATATGGTTAACGTTTCTTTTGATTTAGCTTCAAACAACAAGGTCTTATTGGAATTATTTAATATAAATGGAGTTAAACTTTATACTTTAATTAATAATACAACAGTAAATGCAGATGAGACCATTCCTCTTAATATATCAACCTTATCCAGCGGCATCTATATTTTAAAATTCAAAATAAACCAAAATATTATAACCAAATTATTTATCGTGGATTGATCACTCCCCATCTCTATGGTAAAATCTATAGAATGATACTATTATAAGTAAAGCGATTGTTACGTTATTATATAATTAGGCATGTTTAAATAAAAAAATCCTAAGGTTTTCACTTAGGATTTCAGTATTCATTATTTTTTAATTAATCTTCCGGGTGCATAAAACGTTGTTTCGCTAATAGTTCCTCCTCGGTTTCTATATTGTCGTCATCTGGGACACAACAATCTACTGGACAAACTGCAGCACATTGTGGTTCATCATGAAAACCTTTACATTCTGTACATTTATCGGGTACAATATAATAAAACTCGTCGCTTATAGGTTCTTGTGGTTCATCTGCTTCAACCTCATTGCCATTAGTCAATACCACAGTACCACTTAAACTTGTGCCATCCTTATAGCGCCAGTCGTCAGCACCTTCATATATTGCCGTATTTGGGCATTCGGGTTCGCAAGCCCCACAATTAATACATTCGTCTGTTATTATAATTGCCATAGCGTTTTTTCTTTCTAAATTTGCAATGGCAAAAGTAAAACCAAAACCATTGATAACCAAATTAAGCATGGAATTACAAGAAAGAATTGATGCTTTTGTAAAATTAGGCCAATTTATAGGCCAATTTTCTAATGAAGTTCCAACAAAAAGAAAAAGTGTTGAGTATAATTCTCTTTTCTTTGATGGGTTTAAGCATCAGTTAAAATTAGCTGAAGAATACAACGGATGGTTTACACCAGAAAACATACAATTTGCCTTAAACACTTGGGCTAAGGCACTTACTAAAGATAATTTGGAAAAATGGTTAGAGCCATACCATATAAGCAACCTAAGGTCAAAAAAGGTTGCTATAATAATGGCGGGAAATATTCCGTTGGTGGGGTTTCACGATTTTTTATCGGTACTTATTACTGGGCATAACGTTTTGGTAAAATTGTCCTCCAACGACAAACAATTACTGCCTTATTTAGCTAAATATTTGGAAATTGTTGAGCCTAAATTTAAAGGATGTATAGAGTTTACTGAAGAAAAAGTAATGCAATTTGATGCTGTAATTGCAACGGGAAGTAACAATACGGCGCGTTATTTTGAGTATTATTTTAAAGGGAAGCCATCTATAATCCGAAACAATAGAAATTCTATAGCTGTGCTTACTGGTAATGAATCAAAAGAAGAATTAAAAGCCCTATCAGAAGATATATTTAGATTCTTCGGTTTAGGCTGTAGAAATGTATCCAAATTATTTGTACCAAAAGGGTATTCATTTGAAGCTTTTTTTGAAGCCATTTACCACTGGCACACTATAATTGAAAAAGCCAAATACGCAAACAACTACGATTATAACAAAGCTGTATATTTAATGAGCGAATTTGAAATGTTGGAAAATGGTTTCTTTATGATAAAAGAAGATACTAGTTACACATCTCCTATTGCAACAATATTTTATGAATATTATGACAATCCTGAACAATTGAAAGGAAAATTAGAGGCCGATAAAGAGCAAATTCAATGTATAGTTTCTAACGGATTTTATGATAAGGAAATAGCATTTGGACAAACACAAAAACCCAAACTTTGGGATTATGCAGATAGTGTCGATTCTATTAAATTTTTATTATCAATTTGACCAAAAAATTATTGAATTCTTACCAAAAATTATTCAATAAATTAGGACATTTGTTTCTTAAAATTTTTACTCAAGCAATGAAACCCTAAACAATTAAATTTTCATTAATTGTACTCCGCAATGGTGTATTTTAAATATTTAGGGGCACATCACAAAGTTTAAAAATAAAAATAAACAGATGAAAAAACACAACTTTAGTGCAGGGCCATGCATTTTGCCAGAGGAAGTTTTACAAAAAGCATCTCAGGCCATTATAGAATTAGACAATAGTGGGTTATCCTTGATAGAAATATCACACCGTAGCAAAGCATTTGTGGATGTTATGGAAAAAGCCAGATCTCTAGCTTTAGAATTGCTTGGTTTGGAGGGAAAAGGTTATAAAGCTTTGTTTTTACAAGGCGGTGCCAGTACGCAGTTTTTAATGGTTGCTTTAAACTTATTGGAAAAAAGAGCAGGATATTTAAACTCTGGCACATGGGCCAATAAAGCTATGGCCGAAGCTAAAATTTTTGATGATATCTATGAGTTGGCTTCTTCAAAAGATGCCAACTATAACTATATTCCAAAAGGGTATGATATTCCAGAGGATTACGATTATTTTCACTGTACCTCAAACAATACCATTTTTGGAACACAAATGAAGTCGTTTCCAGATTCTCCTATCCCAATGGTATGCGATATGAGTAGCGATATTTTTTCACGTTCGCTCGATTTTTCAAAATTCGATTTAATATATGCCGGAGCCCAAAAAAATATGGGCCCTGCTGGAACAACCTTGGTTGTTGTTAAAGAAGATATTTTGGGCAAAGTATCCCGAAAAATTCCTTCCATGATGGATTACAAAAAACATATTGCTAGTGGTAGTATGTTTAACACCCCTCCTGTTTTTGCTGTTTATACCTCAATGTTAACTTTAGAATGGTTGAAAAAATTGGGAGGCATAAAAGCGATTGAAGAAGAAAACGAAAAGAAAGCACGTTTAATCTATTCTGAAATCGACCTAAACCCTTTATTTAAGGGATTTGCCGTCAAGGGTGATCGTTCTAACATGAATGCTACATTTACCCTAGAGAACGAAAATTTAAAGGAAACCTTTGAAACCATGCTAAAAGATGCAGGTATAAACGGACTTAATGGCCATAGAAGTGTTGGCGGATACCGTGCTTCAATGTATAACGCCCTACCTTTGGATAGTGTGAAAGCTTTGGTAGAAGTTATGAGTGAATTAGAAAGTAAAGCTTAAAAACAGTTTATAACAAGTAACCTCCGTTTAAAGTGTTTAGTTGCTTATTTAAACTTTAAAAATAAAATTTAATTTTTAGGTTGAACTATTAATCGTTTAACGAACTTTTAACTGTCAACCTTTAACTCTTTACATAAAAAATGAAAGTATTAGCAAACGACGGAATTTCCAAAAGTGGTATCAATGCTCTAGTAAAAGCAGGGTATGAAGTAATTACTACTACTGTAGCGCAAGAACAATTGGCTAATTATATAAACGAGAATAGTATTACTGTTCTATTGGTTCGAAGTGCAACAACAGTTCGCAAAGACCTAATTGATGCTTGTCCTACTTTAAAAATTATTGGTCGTGGTGGTGTAGGTATGGATAATATTGATGTAGAATATGCCCGTGAAAAAGGCATACATGTAATCAATACCCCAGCGGCATCTTCGCATTCTGTTGCCGAATTGGTTTTTGGTCATTTTTATGGTTTGGCCCGTTTTTTACATAATTCAAACAGAGATATGCCTTTAGAGGGTGATACCAATTTTAAAGGTTTAAAGAAAGCCTACGCCAAAGGGGTAGAACTAAAAGGAAAAACACTGGGTGTTTTAGGTTTTGGGCGTATAGGTCAAGCCACTGCCAAAGTAGCGCTTGGTGCAGGAATGAAAGTTATTGCCTTCGATCCGTTTTTAGAAAAGGCTAATTTAGAATTAGAATTCTTTGACGGACAAAAGGTAAACTTTGAAATTGAAACCATCACTAAAGAAGAGGTATTAAAGCAAGCGGACTTCATTACACTTCACGTACCATCTCAAAAGGACTATGTGATTGACGAAGCCGAATTTAACATCATGAAAGATGGTGTTATCCTGGCTAATGCGGCACGTGGTGGTGTAGTTAATGAGGTGGCTCTGGTTAAAGCTATAGAAAGCGGTAAAGTTGCAGGTGCAGCTCTGGATGTGTTTGAAAAAGAACCAAAACCTGAAATTCAATTGCTAATGAACGCTTCATTATCGTTAACACCACATACAGGTGCTGCAACCAATGAAGCTCAAGACCGTATTGGTACCGAACTGGCTTCGCAAATTGTAAGCATATTAGGTTAACAAATAAATACCATAAATAACCATCTTGGTTATAAGATTGCCCTAACTGTAAATGTTAGGGCTTTTTGTTAAAAGCCCTTTAAAAATAAGTTTATAAGGTACAATTTTTGTAAATTTATGTTGTATGAAACTACTATACTAAAGTATAGTTCAATCCATTACAGAGACAACTCACTTAATCGAATTTCTACAATCTGTAAATTAATTTTATTTTGTTCCTGTAAAAAATAGAAATATGAAAAATTCAATTCTACTTTTATTTACCCTTGGATTAATCATTGGCTGCAATACAGCAAAGCCTGTATCTTCCAACAACAATTTGACTGAACAGGATTTGTTAAAGCCTACCAGTGATACAGTTACCATAACCAATGATGAATTGGAATATGAAATTATAATAATAGAACCTGGATTCAATGCTTGGTTAATGAGTATGGCAAGGCCAGAAGGCTACTATTCTAAAAGTTTTTTGGAAAACAGAAATCACCTATATGTCACAGAATGGAACCAAAGAGTGCTTCAACCACAACGGTATAATCCCAATCTTTATGAACTGCAAATAGATTATAGTCCTAATATTGATTATGGCTATGAAGTAAATTACAAATTATATAACTATTTTATTTATTTTCAATTGACTTACAAACAACGATTAGGTCCATTTGTCCCTAGAATTTAAATCTGTTTTTCATATTTTTGCTCTTCTAATTTTATAATGTGGAAAAATTAAAAAGTCGTTGGGACATAAATAAAAATTGGCAATTTGTTTTCCTGCTGTTGGGAATAGTTGGTTTAGGATATTCTTCCTATAAATTATCCTTGCTGCTCATAAAAGATCAACATATTGGATTTGTTATTCTTTTAAGCCTCTTCTTCTTTTTTATATTGTTAAAAATTGTTTTAAAGCTTTTCGATAGACTTCAAAAAAAGTGGAAAGTAAACTACAGATGGGAACTCATAAATATTTTCTTTGTATTCGCCATTACTGGGTCTTCTTCTGTTTATGTAGGAAGACCAATAATTAAGTTACTAGGTATTACTAAAGAGAATTTACCAGCTTTTGCCTATTGGACATTATATATTTTAATAGGCTTTATTTTTTATCAAGTTTTATTGGTCTTGATTGGTTGGTTATTTGGACAGTATCAATTTTTCTGGAATTTTGAAAAGAAAATGCTTCGTAGAATTGGTTTTAAACGATTGGTTGATTAATGCATAATTTAAGGCAACATATTGCATTTAAGCTATTAACCGTATTTATTATAGTTATATTTTTAACCCCAACAGCGGTTAAATTTATACACATATTCAACCATCATACCCATAAGGTATGTAATGACGAAACGTCTACCCATATTCATCAAGTAGATTTAGACTGTGTCTTTTTAAAATTCCATCTCAGCAAAAACTTTACAACTTCTTCATTTGAAGCAAATCTTTTTTGCGAAAAGCAAACTCTACACTTAATTGTATTAAACTATATTTTTTTAAGTGATTTTCAACAACTTCACTTTTCACTTCGAGGACCTCCACAAATTAATTTAACATAAAAACTTATTGGACACTGCTCCAAAACTTTTTAATTAAATTAATTTAAAATTTTATAGTAATGAAAAACATAGTATCCATTTTACTATGTCTGGTATGGTTTTCCTTAAAAGCACAAAACCATATTACCGGACATATTGTAGATGCTCACACAAAACAATCCATAGAAGCCGCGAATATTTATTTTCCACAGTTGGAAAAAGGAAGCTCAAGCGATGCCGAAGGCTTTTTTGAACTTAAAAACATACCTAACGGAACCCATAAAGTAATAATCTCATTTATAGGATACGAAACCCAGTCACTTAATCTTAAATTTCCATACGATGCTGTTTTAAATATTGAGTTAATGCATTCAGCCATAGAAATGGAAGGCATCATTATATCTACCCCTTTTCATAAATTACAGAGTGAAAATGTAATGAAGGTGGAACAACAAAGTGTAAACGACCTAAAAAAGCAAGGTTCCATAAATTTGTCTAGCGGTATTTCGAATATTGCTGGGGTGGAAAGTGTTACAACTGGTTTAAGCATAGGAAAACCTGTAATAAGGGGACTTAGCAGTAATAGAGTTTTAGTATATAATCAAGGTGTCCGTTTGGAAAACCAACAATTTGGCAGCGAACATGGTTTAGGGCTAAGTGGCTACGGAAATGAAAGTGTCGAGATTATTAAAGGCCCAGCTTCCTTACTTTATGGTAGTGATGCCTTGGGTGGCGTGCTCTATATCAATCCTGAAAAATTTGCACAAGCCCATACTACAGAAGCTGACGGAGCGGTGAATTATTTTAGCAATACTCTTGGTTACACTACCAATGCAGGTATAAAACAATCTGGTGAACATTTCAAATTTATATTTCGGGGCGGTGTGACTGAACATACCGACTATAAAACAGCGAGTTATCGTGTAACCAACACGCGCTTTAGGGAAACAGACATTAAAGTTGGCTTGGGATATCAAACTACCAACTTTAAAAGTGAGTTGCGATACAATGCAAACGAATCGAAATTAGGTATTCCAGAAGATCTAGGAGAACAATCGAAACTTAGAACGCCACTACTGCCCTATCAAGGAATTGTAAATCATGTATTAAGTTCAAAATCGACTATTTTTTTGAATGACTCGAAAATAGATATCAATTTTGGATTGTTATACAATGATAGAAAGGAATTTGAAGAAGAGCACCACCATGACGAAGAACACGAAGAACACGAAGATGAAGATCATGAAGATGAAGAGCATGAAGATGAAGAGCATGAAGGTGAACACATGGAGAATGAGCTTCTAGAAGCAGCCTTACATATGAAATTAAAAACCTTAAACTACGATGTAAAATACCATTTACCGGAACTTGGTAAGTTTGAAACCATTATTGGACTTCAAGGTATGACACAAAGCAACACCAACTACGGTGAAGAAACATTAATACCTAATGCAACAACCAATGATATTGGTGTTCTTGTAACATCCCATATCCATTTTGATAAAATAGACATTCAATTGGGGGCTAGACTAGATAACAGGAAGATAAATGTCGATTCTGGTATTTCAAAAAGCTTTAACAGTTTTAATGGCGCTTTGGGTGCCAAAACTAATATAATGGATAACCTAATTGCAAGAGTTAATTTAGCCACTGGCTTTAGGGCCCCTAATTTAGCCGAACTAACATCCAATGGTACTCACGAAGGCACAAACCGTTATGAGATTGGTAACGAAAACCTTAAAAGCGAAAAAAATGTTCAAATAGATGTCGCACTGGAATACAAAAGTGACCACCTAGAACTTTTTGCCAATGGATTTCACAACACGATAAGTGATTATATTTTTTTATCGCCCAATGGGAATGTTATTGACGAAGACCCCGTTTTTGTATATCTGCAGGACAATGCCAAATTGTATGGTGGCGAGATTGGTTTTCACCTACACCCCCACCCGTTGGATTGGCTCCATTTTGAAAGCAGTTTTGAAACTGTTACCGGAAAGCAAAACAACAATCGTTATTTACCCTTAATTCCTGCAAATTCGTTAAGCAATATACTTCGGGCTGAATTTGACAATACATGGCTGAATACCGGGTATGTATTTATAAAACACAAATTCACATTTAGTCAAAATAAAGTAAGTGATTTTGAAACCCCTACAGCTGCTTATGGTCTATTAAGCGCAGGATTGGGAGGAACGATTACGGTATTTAAAAACAATATGGAGATTATGCTATCTGGGACGAATTTAACTAATAAAAGTTACATTCATCATTTGTCCCGATTAAAATCCGATGGTCTTTTTAATATGGGCAGAAATTTTAGTTTAGGTATAACCTATAGACTATAACTTTTAGGGAGGTTGATTAGAAATTAATTAATTCTTAATCCTGAAAAATAAAATTTTGAGATCCCAAAACAACAGTTCGATAAGCTCGATACGACATTTTGGGGATAATATTATTTTTTAATTATTTCAATCGGCCTCCTTATTGCTTTTTGGTCTATAAAAACATATGTATATAACCACATTAATGTAAATGTTGGTATCACATCAAACCCAGGCAAGGCTTCTTCTATAAACGTAATTACTCCAGCAATTTTACCTGGTTTTCCTTTATAAAGTTTGGTCATTATCCAACCTGAAAGGGGTGCCCAAACAATATCGGAGAACTCTCCTATGCCAGGTATAACAAAAGAGATGTATCCCATGGCGTCACATAAAATGCTCAATACTAATATTTTATATTTGTTCATAATATTATGCTAGAAATATTCTAAAACCCTATTTGCCTATAAGTTTTAAAAATTCATTACGAGTTTCTATCTTTTCAAATTGCCCTCTAAATCCTGAAGTTGTAGTTATTGAATTTTGTTTTTGAACACCCCGCATCATCATACACATGTGTGAGGCTTCAATAACTACAGCTACGCCTTGGGGTTTTAGGGTGTCATTTATACAATCCAATATCTGTTCCGTTAATCGTTCCTGTACTTGCAATCGCCTTGCAAAAACATCAACAATTCTGGGCAACTTGCTTAAGCCTACAATATGCCCGTTTGGGATATAAGCGATGTGCACTTTTCCAAAAAAAGGCAACATATGATGTTCGCATAGGGAATATAATTCAATATCCTTAACAATAACCATTTCATTGTAAGACTCTTTAAACATGGCACTTTTAAGAATTTCAATAGGGTCTTGGTGATACCCTTGTGTTAAAAACTGCATGGCTTTTGCTGCTCGCTCGGGTGTTTTTAAAAGCCCATCACGTTTAACATTCTCGCCCAAGTCTTCTATAATACTTTTATAGCGGTTCTTTACATCATCAGTGACCTGCATATTGTATTCTTCAAATTTCTTATACGGCATAACTTTCTTTTTTCTAGCTCTCAATATAAACATTTCTTTGCTTTTATTGTTCAAATAGTTCCTAAACAAGATATTTTTTAAAAGATATATACACAACATTGTTCAAGACAAGTTAAAATATTAAATTCACCCTTTATTTAAAAGATTTATGATAAAGGCAACAAACATCCATAAATATTTTGACAGCTTACATGTACTAAAAGGTGTTAACCTAATGGTTAACAAAGGGGAAATTGTGTCAATTGTTGGGCCTTCTGGTGCTGGTAAAACAACATTATTACAAATTTTAGGTACCTTGGATAAAGCTTCAAAAAATGAAGATTACAATCTTGAAATCAATGCCACTGAAATTAAATCGCTTAGTGATAAAAAACTGGCAAAGTTTAGGAACGAACATATTGGGTTTATTTTTCAATTTCATCAATTATTACCCGAGTTTACCGCTTTAGAAAATGTTTGCCTCCCAGCCTTTATAAAAGGCACAAAAAAAATAGAAGCTGAAAAACGTGCCAAAGAACTATTGAATTTTCTGGGCCTTGAAGAGCGTTACGACCACAAACCAAATGAACTATCTGGTGGCGAACAGCAACGTGTGGCCGTAGCTCGAGCCTTAATTAATAATCCCGATTTAATTTTTGCCGATGAACCTTCAGGTAATTTGGATAGTGAATCTGCAGAAAATCTACACCACCTTTTTTTTAAACTTCGAGAAGAATTTGGACAGACCTTTGTTATTGTGACCCATAATGAAGAACTGGCAAACATGGCCGATAGAAAATTAGTGATGGTAGATGGTAACTTTGTTTAATTCATGTTTATTCTTGAAACCAAAAGGCTATTTTTAAGAGAATTTCAACTTAGTGATGCTGCGTTTTTATTCGAGCTTAATCAAAACCCTAAAGTTTTAAAATATACAGGCGATGTTCCTTTTGCCTCATTAGATGAGGCAAAAAATTTCATTAAAAATTATACGGACTATAGCAAATTTGGTGTTGGTAGATGGATTATGATTGAAAAACAATCCAACAAAGCTATTGGTTGGTGTGGGCTGAAAAATCATAATAAACACTTTATCGATTTAGGATTTAGGCTTTTAGAATCATATTGGAATTTAGGTTATGCTGCCGAAGCCGCAAAAGCTTGTATTGATTATGGGTTTTCCAAATTAAATTATACGGAAATAATTGGAAGAACCATGAAAGCTAACCTTGCTTCACAAAAGGTGCTAGAAAAGTTAGGTTTTCAATATTCCCATATAGAACAAGTTGATGGGCTGCACGAAGCCATGATTTACACCCAGCAAAATGACAAAAAATGAATTAAAAGACTTTCTAGACACTAAAGTAAGGCAATACAATAATCCAAAGTTTATTGAGAGTGACCCTATACAAATTCCGCATCTATTTACCCAAAAAGAGGATATTGAGATTGCTGGTTTTTTAACCGCTTCTATAGCTTGGGGCAATCGTAAAAGTATTATTACCAATGCCAAACGGCTAATGGACTTACTTGATAATGCCCCTTTCGATTTTGTGATGTACCATTCACCAAAGGATTTAGAAACGTTAATTCACTTTGTACACAGGACATTTAATGGAGATGACTGTAAACAATTTATTAAGTCATTACAGCATATTTATAAAAATCACAACGGGTTGGAAAGTATCTTTAACACAAATGCCAAAAAGGATTCGCTACAACATGCCATTTCAAATTTTAAATCTGTATTTTTTGAAATTGAGCATTTACCAAGAACCCAAAAACACATTAGCGATCCACTAAAAAATTCTGCGGCCAAGCGCATCAATATGATGCTCAGATGGTTCGTGAGAAGGGATAATTATGGAGTAGATTTTGGAATTTGGAAAAGCTTGTCTCCTAGACAGTTATCCTGTCCATTGGATGTGCATTCTGGTAATGTTGCTAGAAAGCTAGGCTTACTAAAAAGAAAACAAAATGATGCCAAAGCTTTAAAGGAACTGGACAATAATTTAAGACAGCTAGATCCTAGCGATCCTGTTAAATATGACTTTGCACTGTTTGGTTTAGGTGTTTTTGAAGGGTTTTAATAAATGTTAAGGTATGTTAATTCTTTTATGTGCATAACTAAAAGCTATATTTTTAGTTTACTAAACTAATTTACACCTAATACAATGCGAAATTTATTTCTTTCCCTATTACTTATATGCTACTTAAGCAATGCCCAAAGTAGAAAAATTCCAATAGATACAGTAGTTGTAACATCACACAGTACAACCATAAAGGGAGTAGATGTTCAATATACAGCAACAACAGGAACACAACCTGTTTGGGATTCCAATGACGATCCTATTGCAACCTTATTTTACACCTATTACCAACGTAACAATATTAATAACAAAGACAATAGGCCACTATTAATTTCTTTTAATGGCGGTCCTGGATCAGCATCGGTTTGGATGCATATAGCATATACGGGGCCAAAAATTTTGAATATCGATAGTGAAGGCTACCCCATTCAGCCCTATGGCATAAAGGACAATCCCAATTCTATCTTAGATGTTGCAGATATTCTGTATGTTAATCCTGTAAATACAGGCTATTCCAGAATGCTTCCAAACAAGGAAGGCAAACTTCCTGAAAGGGAAACTTTTTTTGGCATCAATGCCGATATAAAATACCTAGCCGAATGGATCAATACTTTTGTTTCCAGAAACAACAAATGGACATGCCCTAAATACATTATTGGAGAAAGCTACGGTGGAACACGGGTAATGGGATTGGCCAATGCCTTGCAAAATAACCAATGGATGTACTTAAATGGGGTTATTTTGGTATCGCCTGCAGACTATAAATTGTACAGTACCAGCCAACCGATTTATTCTGCCTTAAACCTCCCCTATTTTACGGCAGCAGCCTGGTACCAAAAGGCATTACCAAATGCCTTACAACAAAAAGATTTGTTAGAAGTTTTACCCGAAGTAGAAAACTATGCCATAGAAACGCTTATGCCTGCTTTGGCCAAGGGTGGTTTTATTTCAGATGCTGAAAAGCAAGACGTGGCCAAAAAAATGGGTTTTTACTCTGGACTGAGTGAAACTGCCATTTTGCAGAATAATTTAGATGTTCCAACCCCCTTTTTTTGGAAGGAACTCTTAAAAGATAAAACAGGACAAACCATAGGACGGTTGGATTCCAGATATTTGGGTATAGACAAACGTGAGGCTGGTGATTCACCTGATTACAGTCCAGAATTAACCTCATGGTTGCACTCTTTTACCCCAGCCATAAACTACTATATAAAGGAACATCTTAATTTTAAAACCGATATAAAGTACAATATGTTTGGCGATGTACATCCTTGGGATAGACGCAATGACAACACCAGGGATCAATTACGACAGGCTATGGCACAAAACCCCTATTTAAAGGTGCTTGTACAATCGGGGTATTACGACGGGGCAACAACCTATTTTGCAGCTAAATATACCATGTGGCAAGTAGACCCCAGTGGAAAAATGAAAGACCGTTTTACGTTTAAAGGTTACCGAAGTGGCCATATGATGTACCTAAGGCAGGAGGATTTGTTATCTGCAAACGACGACCTAAGAGCTTTTATTAAAACCTCTCTCTCCAATGGAAAACCAGCTAAATATTAAAGGGTATGAATTATTTTAGTCAACACATGAGGAAGTCGCAATAATTTTCAGCAAATGGAAATTAAAATTAACCTATTTGAAGACCAATTTCAAAGATTAGCTTCGAAAGAAGGGGTTGAACTCAAGAAAGAATATGAGCCTAGTTATTCAAAGTTAATTACTTTTATGCCAGGAGCTGATTATAATGAAGATCTAAGAGTAAAATCTTTACTATTGAAAATACCTTACAAAGAACAAATGATTTCCGTTGAGTACAAAGTTGGTGATGCCCAGTTAGGACTATTTAGCTGCTATTTTAAGAACGGTATCACGATAAGTGATTTCAAAATTGATTATAGAAGTCATTTTTTGAGGCTTATTTTCAAAAATAAAAAAATACTAAGAATCAGATCAGAAGATAAAAACTTAAAACGGTTCTTAGAAAACAGACTAATAGAAAACCATTTAGAAACTATTGCAAGAAAAAGTTTGTTCACACCCGAAATTGAGGGAGTAAAAAATGAAAACTACCTGATATCTGCCTTTTACACATTGTCATTCGAGGATAAAGAGAAAGTACTTGAACCAATGGTTAAATTGTATAAGGATATTATTGATTGGGCTTTGGACTAAAAACTATTGCTAACTTAAAATGGCTATAATTTATGCAGTTGAATTCCTAAATAGGAATTCAATGCAAATTTGCCCTCTTTCAGACACGGTGGAAAGAATTCTACAGTTTTTTCAACAACAAAACCATAGCCAAAAACTTCATAATTAAAAAAAACAGTATTTTTAATAAATGAAAATAATATACTTAATTATGAAAAAACTTTTACTTGGGATAGCTATTTGTTTGTTTTTTAGCGTACTAACAAACGCCCAAATTTATATGTATGGCACTACATCTGAAGGTGGAGCCAATGGATTAGGAACCATTTACAGGGTAAATAAGAATGGACAAAATTTTCAAAAACTTTATGATTTTTCGAATTCTACTGGTGGTGCACCTTATGGCGGTATGACTTTGGCTAATAATGGAAAATTATATGGGTTTACTACTCAAGGTGGGCAAATTGTCAATTCAGGAGCTTCTGTTGCCTTAGGTACATTTTTTCAATTTGATCCTTTAACCAATGCTTATACCGTCATTGAATATATAGATGATGAATCAACAATTGGAAACACTTTTAACAATAGCCCTACTTTATCCCCAAACGGTCTTCTATATATAGCAAGTCAAGGATATGGTTTAAGTAGTTTTGATGGTATTCTATCTTCATTCGATCCTACCACAGGAACGTTTTCTGTTTTAGATACTTTTACTCATTCATATGGAACGCCAAGGTCAAAATTATTACTAGCCTCAGATGGTAATCTTTATGTAACAACATTTAACGGTGGAACAAATGGCTTTGGAACAATTACTAAATATGATGTCGCACAAGACCAATTATTCGTTTTGTACAATTCTAGCGGGCCAAATGGTTCTGAAGAATTTGCTGATGCAGAAAACAACCCTTTATTTGAAGCTTCCAATGGTGTACTATACGGTTCATCAAGAAAAGGGGGATTAACATCTAGCACAGGCTGTGTGTTTAAAATTAATAAAGATGGTAGTGGATTTCAGAATTTATACAATTTTTCTTCGGGTATTCAAGATGAAGGATGGTATCCAGAAGGTGGTTTTATTGAAAAAAACGGATTACTTTATGGCTCTACAACTCAAGAGGACGTTCAAGATGTAAACTCAGGAACCATTTATACAATAGATATCAGTAACAACACCTTAAATTTCATCTACACTTTAGATTTAGAGGGAGCCCAGCCACAAGGCACCTTTGTTGAGTCTTCTAATGGGAGGCTTTATGTAACGTGCAATGGTGGACCAATAAACACCGGTAGCCTAATTGAACTTAATCCGCTAAACACTAGTGTAACAGAAAGACATACGTTTGGTACAGCTAATGGAACTAAACCAAAACATAATGAGCTCGCTATAGTCGATTTTTCTTCTTTAAGTATTGATAAATCATCTTTATTAAACAATAGTATTAAAATTTACCCTAACCCAATGAAAGATGTGATTAATATAACCGTTGAAGATTCAAATCAAATTGAAACTATTAAAATTTTAGATTTAAAAGGAGCAGAATTGTTTATCGATAATTCTAAGGAAAACAAAAATGTTATTAATACATCTTTCTTGTCTTCTGGTATTTATTTACTTTCTGTACAAACAAACTTCGGAAACATAACTAGAAAAATTGTAAAAGAATAAATAAATTTCAACAAAGAATGCGATTAAAAACTAAGTGATTTTAAGCTAATTTAGATATTATCCCGTAAAGTGTCAGTAAAATATCATTCAACGAAAAAAAGCCTGTTGAAAGTAGATATCAACAGGCTTTACTTTTATTAAGTGACTCGTTTTACCCTTTTAACCAAGCCTTACGTAAGCTCTTTTGAACATCGGTAGCATCCGCTTTTTCAATCAAACCTTCACCCATAGTATAGCCTTGGGTAGTGGTGGTTTTAATAACAACTTCTTCACCGTTACGCTCTAACTTAACCTCAATGTCTTTACCTGGCTCCCACATATAGACTTCTTGCAATAACTCATTGGCATTTTTCAGGGTTAGTTCCTTACCATCAATAGATTTTATAACATCATTAACTTGTACACCTTGCTCTGCCCAAAAACTATTTTCTAAAGCCAATTCAGTAAAAAATATGGTGCCGTCTTGGGGATTACCACTTACAATAGGCATTCCGTTCATTAAAATGTAATTGGCCTCAATTTGTGTTTCACCAACTTCCAAACCAACCTTTTCGAAAAAAGTATTATAATCTATAGGAATATCACCAATAACGTGATCGTTGAAAAATTCACCTATCGAAGGATAGGTCATAGCCACGATTTCATCTATAAGTTTATCATCTTCAAAAGGTTTGTTTTTCCCATATTTATTGGACAGTTCCTTCATTAAGGATAAAATACCACGATTACCATGACTTTCCTCACGCATTAAAATATCAATGCACATACCTATTAAGGCTCCTTTTTGGTAAACATTTAAATATTGGTCTTTATAAGGTTGTTTCAACACGTTTTCACTCATAATGGTAAAGCTCATGGCATCATTCATTTGCATGGAAGCTTGTATCTTTCCAATAATCTTATTGTAAAACTCATCTGTTTCAACCAAGCCTTGATTGACTTGGAACAGGGTCGCAAAATACTCGGTAACACCTTCGTACATCCACAAATGCTTAGAAAAGGTAGGATCGTTATAATCAAAGTAATGTACATCTTCAGAATGCACACTTAAAGGTGTAACAATATGAAAAAACTCATGCGAAACCACATCAATCATACTGCTTTCCAAAGCTTCTTCTGGTATGTTTTCTGGCATAACCACCACTGTGGAGGTATGGTGTTCTAATGCTCCAAAACCTTTTGGAGAATCTTCCTTACCCTCTGATAAATACAAATAAATGTCGTATCGAGACGTACTGTTAATGTCTCCCAAATACGCTTTTTGTGCCTGCATCATCTTAAACATGGTTTCCTTAAGCGACTTTGCCGAATGCACCTTATTTGGTGAATAGACACTTAGAACAATCTTTATATCACCTACCTGAAACTCTTCAACATCCAAGTTACCATACATCATGGGGTTATCGGTAATTTCGAAATAGCGGTTTGCTATATACGAACTTGTTTCAAACCTACCATCTTCATTGGCTATCGCCCCCGTATTTTGTAAAGCAGAGGTACGTACAAACCCTTTGGGTGCTGTAACATCCAATTTATACTGGTTATTTTTTAATACATCAAAATAGCCAATAAAACCATGTAGGTTTAATACATAGTTTTCTGGTTCAATATTTGTCCCTGCTGGTGAAAAAGGGGTGTCCTTACCTATACCGCCTTGTTCCTCAATATCATAAGTATCGTTAACCCAATAGGTAATCTTATCCAATTTTTTGGCATCATTAATAGACCATGAATTCGTATCTATTTTTTCAACCTGCATTTCATTACCATTATAATCGAAAGCCTTAAAAGCATCAACATACTTTCCATAATTACCTATGGCATAAGTTCCTTGTATAACTTTTGGCAATCTGTAAACTACTGTTTCTTTGGTAAAACGTCCTGGATTAATGCTTACTGGCACTTTATCATCTACTACTTTATCTAAATGTATTGCAGAAACAATTGGTGTGTTAATAGCTAAATCGTTAGCTATATTTTTAGTTCCTCCACAGCCAATAAAGACCATACCAACAATAACAAGGCTTAAAAATCTAGTATTCATATTAATTTTATTAAATATTTTTTAAGTGACGCTAAAAATACCATTATGTTACTCCCTATTTTCATAAGGTTATGTTAAATTCGCATATGTCACATCCATTAGTAAGCGTCTTAATACCGTTTAAAAATACTGAATCTTTTCTTCCAGAATGCATAGAATCAATAATAAACCAGACCTATATACATTGGGAAGTATTAATTGTTGACGATGGGTCAATAGATAATAGTTTTAAGGTCGTTGAACAATATGCTAAAAAAGATGAAAGAATAAAACTGTTAAGAAATAATGGAGAAGGTATAATTAAAGCGCTGCAACTTGCATTTAAACATACAAAAGGGACTTTTATAACTCGTATGGACAGTGATGATATCATGCCAAATCACAAATTGGAAGTCTTAACCAAATTGCTTTTGGAATATGGCCAGAAACATGTCGCTGTAGGACAGGTTAAGTATTTTAGTAAGAATGGCGTTGGACCAGGATATAAAAACTATGAGAAATGGCTAAATAATTTAATTCAAACTGGTAGCAATTATACCGAAATCTACAAAGAATGTGTTATTCCGTCTCCTTGTTGGATGGTTTATAAAAGTGATTTAATAGCTTGCAATGCCTTTAATCCTAATATTTATCCTGAAGATTACGATTTAACTTTTCGGTTTTACAAACATGGTTATAAATGCATTCCGTGCAACCAAATATTACATTATTGGCGTGACTACAGTACCCGAACTTCAAGAACCCACATCCATTACGCATATAACCATTTTACAACTTTAAAAACAAAGCACTTTATTGATATTGATTATAACCCCAAGAAAACTTTAGTGATTTGGGGCGCAGGCAATAAAGGCAAAATAGCCGCCAAAATACTTTTAAAAAATGGAATTCCTTTTGAATGGATCTGTAACAACCCCAACAAAATAGGGAAATCTATTTATGGCAAACCCATGCAGCCATTTGATAAATTAAAACAAATTAAAAATTCACAAAGCATTATTACGGTTGCCAATAAAAAAGCACAGAAAGAAATTAGACAATATTTTAATGAGCTAGGTTTAAAACCTGTTGAGGATTATGTATTCTTTTGCTGATTCAAAAAATATTTAAATTAACCTTTTAGGAACAAAAAAAATATGTAGGTTTGATAAATCAATACACGAATGCAGTTTAAACACCCCGAAATTCTATACGCCTTATTTTTACTGTTAATTCCTATTATTGTTCATCTTTTTCAATTACGGAAATTTAAGAAAGTTGGTTTTACAAATGTGGCTTTTTTAAAAAAGGCTATACTGCAAACTCGAAAAAGTTCACAAATTAAAAAGTGGTTGGTCTTAGCAATAAGATTATTGTTGTTTACAGCTATTATAATAGCTTTCGCCCAACCTTTTATGTCTAACTCTTCACGCATAGACACCAAGTCCGAAACTGTTATTTATCTTGACAACTCATTTAGTATGCAAGCCAAAGGCCAACAGGGTGAATTGTTAAAACGTGCTGTACAGGATATTATAGCCAACGTTCCAGAAGACGAAAACATATCCATATTTACTAACGACGATACGTTTAAAAACACCTCTATTAAAGCCATAAAAAATGAGTTATTGCAACTGGATTATACTGCTATTTCCCTACCATCCGAAGCAGCTTTATTAAAAAGTAACACCTTATTTGAAAAAAACAGCAATAGCATTAAAAATTTGGTGTTTATTTCTGATTTTCAGAAAACCGAAGCTGATTTTATTCCAATTGTTGATTCCCTTACAAATTTACATTTGGTAAAACTTCAACCTGTAAACACGAGCAATATTGCTATAGATAGTGCCTATATCTCCAACACAGATGCTACAACTAAAGAGCTCACTATAACCTTAAAAAAAATTGGTGGTTTGGTTGAAAATTTGCCTGTTTCATTATACAACAACGATAATCTAATAGCTAAAACAGCTGTTGTATTAGACAATATTACACAAACTAGTTTTTCCTTGCCTAGTAATACCGCTATAAATGGAAAAATTGTTATAGATGATACTTCGCTTGAATTTGACAACACGCTATATTTTAATATCAACGACAACCAAAAAATAAATGTGTTGGCTATTAACGAAACCAGCGACGATTTTTTAAAACGTATCTATACACCCGATGAATTTAACTATAATGCAACCCAGATAGAACAGTTAGATTATAACCTTATTAGCGACCAACAGCTTATCATCTTAAATGAATTGGAATTAATTCCCAATCCTTTGGCTTCAACGTTAAAAATATTTGTATCGGAAGGTGGTTCCATATTGATTATTCCTTCAAATAAAATCCATTTGTCTTCCTATAATGATTTGTTGAGATCATTTAATTTAGCTTTAAACGAGGCTATTCAAAATGAAAAATTTATAACTACAATTAATTATTCACATCCTTTATACAATAATGGGGTTTTTGAAAAACAGGTTAGCAATTTTCAATACCCTAAAGCCAATTGTTATTATCCGATTACATCCAACATGGGTTCAAATGCTCTACAATTTGAAAATGGCAGTCCTTTTTTAAATACAAAGGATCGTGTTTTTTTATTTTCTTCAGCATTAAATGAAGATTATTCAAACTTTAAGAGTTCACCTCTTATTGTTCCTACTTTGTACAACATTGGGAAATTCAGTTTAAAAAACCCCGATTTGTATTACACAATAGGTAACGACAACCTTTTTGCCATCGCTACACAATTACACCAAGATGATATTTTATCTCTAGTAAACAACAATATGAGCATTATTCCAAGACAACAAAAGTTTAATAAAAAAGTGGTTGTAAAAACTTTGGAAACCCCTATAAAATCTGGTATTTATGCAGTAAAAAACAAAACACAAACCTTATCTAGGGTGAGTTACAATTATAACCGAAAGGAAAGTGATTTAACATTTACAGACTTGTCTAAGATTGACGGGGTTACTATAACTGATTCGGTAAACGATGTATTTGATACCATAAAAAGTAATACAAAAATTAACGCCCTATGGAAATGGTTTGTTATTTTTGCACTACTGTTACTCATAATAGAAATGCTCATCTTAAAATACTTTAAATGAACATACTTATAAAGTCTGCCACCATCATAGATCCAAAAAGCGAGTTTCATAACACCACTCAGGATTTATTAGTTGAAAATGGCTGTATTACCAATATTGGCAGTAATCTAAAAAACCAAAAAAACTATAAAGAAATACAGTTAGAGAACCTTCATATATCCCAGGGTTGGTTTGATAGTAGTGTATGTTTTGGTGAACCGGGTTATGAAGAGCGTGAAACTATTGGAAATGGTCTTAAAACAGCTGCGACCTCTGGGTTTACATCAGTTGTTATGAATTCCAATACAAACCCTGTTATTGATACCAATGCCGATATTGCCTTTGTACTTTCAAAATCGGCCAATCATGCCGTTACCCTTTTGCCCTTAGGGGCTCTAACACGGTCTAGTAAAGGTGAAGATTTAGCCGAACTTTTCGATATGAAAATGGCTGGAGCTGTAGCATTTTACGATTATAAAGCTGCGGTTACCAATCCTAACATGATGAAGATAGCTCTGCAATATGCTTGTAATTTTGATGGTTTGGTATGTTCGTTTCCTCAAGAAAATAGGATTACCAGAAATGGTGTTATGAACGAACAGGTTACCAGTACCAAACTGGGCTTAAAAGGAAATCCTGCTCTTGCTGAAGAACTGCAAGTAGCACGTGATTTATTTTTATTGGAATATACAGGGGGTAAATTACATATACCTACCATTTCTACGGCTAAATCAGTGGCATTGATAAAAGAAGCCAAAGCTAGAAAATTAGATGTCACTTGTAGTGTAGCTATACATAACCTATGTTTTACTGATGAAGCCTTAAACGATTTCGATACCAATTTTAAAGTAATACCGCCGTTAAGAACCCAAAACGATGTGAAGGCTCTTATTGAGGGACTTAAAGATGGCACTATAGATATGGTTACCAGCGACCATGCACCCATAGATATTGAAGAGAAAAAGGTGGAATTCGACCATGCCAACTATGGCACAATAGGACTGGAAAGTGCTTTTGGCGCCCTACGGACAGTATTGAGCACCAAAAAAACCATTGAGGTTTTAACTAGGGGAAAGTCACGCTTTGGAATAGAACCTAATCCCATTAAGATAGGAAATGAACTAAATGCCACACTTTTTAATCCTAATGACACCTATACTTTTAGTGTAAACGATATTAAGTCCCGGTCTAAAAACGCCATTTTTAAAGGAAGTTCTTTAAAGGGAAAAGTGTATGGTATTATTGCGAATAAGAAAATTTATTTAAACTCATAAAAATGAATCAACAAGAGATAAATGAGGGCAAAACATTGGCTTTTGTTAGCTATTTAACCATCATAGGAACCATTATCGCTTATTTTATGAATAACGATAAAAAAAATCCATTCATAAGCTTTCACACTAGGCAAGCCCTAGGTTTATGGCTTACCTATTTTGTATTGGGCTGGGTTATAAGTGCCGTGGATAGCTGGTACGCAACCTTGGCTTTTTGGATATTTTTTAGCGTTTTATTCATTTTCGGTATAGTGAGCGCTTTGGGGGGAAAATCCCAGCCTGTACCACTTTTAGGTGAATTATTCCAAAAATGGTTTTCTAGCACAGGGCAATAAATGGAGCACCATACACTTTCTTTATACCATATTGTTCGAAAATCCAGTTTAAACGAAAATGCTCCATTACTTATCATGCTACATGGCTATGGTAGTGATGAAAACGATTTGTTCTCGTTTGCATCGGAACTACCAGAAGAACTGTTTATCATTTCGTTAAGAGCACCATACCCCATGCAGCCTTTTGGCAATGCATGGTACGCCATTAACTTTGATGCTGAAAAAGGTAAATGGAGCGATAATGAACAAGCCATAGACGCTCGGGATTTAATAGCTAAATTTATAGATGAGGCTATATCCACTTATCCCGTTAATAAATACAATGTTACCCTTTTGGGTTTTAGCCAAGGTACTATTTTAAGTTATGCCGTTGCGCTGACTTACCCCGAAAAGGTAAAAAACATTATTGCCCTAAGCGGTTACATTAATCAAGATATTGTTCCTAAAGATTTTAAAAAATACAATTATTCACATCTGGATTTCTACTGCTCTCATGGTAGCGCAGACCAAGTTATCCCTGTAGATTGGGCAAGACAAACACCTCCTTTATTAAACCAATTAAACATTAAGTACTATTATTCCGAATTTCCTGTAGGTCATGGTGTGTCTCCTCAAAATTTTTATGAGTTTAGGAAGTGGCTGGCAGAACGACTTGAATATTAAGTGTTTTCGATTTGAGTAATTTTCAACTTACTACTTCTTGAATTACATAAAAAACCTTTAACCCAAACTTCTTTCTTTATGCTACG
Organism: Aestuariivivens sp. NBU2969; assembly: GCF_019931125.1. NCBI lineage: Bacteria > Pseudomonadati > Bacteroidota > Flavobacteriia > Flavobacteriales > Flavobacteriaceae > Aestuariivivens > Aestuariivivens sp. NBU2969. The sequence goes on along the minus strand of NZ_JAIOUU010000018.1, from coordinate 32,167 downwards.
TTACAGAATTCCGTAAAGTAGAAACATAAAAAATCCAGCGAAAAGCTGGATTTATATTTTATTATTTAAATTTTAATCGTTCACTACCAATCTAAACCCTTCTCCATGTATATTTAGGATTTCTACTTTTTCATCCAGTTTTAGGTACTTACGCAATTTAGCAATGTAAACATCCATACTGCGTGAGGTAAAATAATTATCGTCTCGCCATATTTTAGTAAGCGCCAGTTCACGTGGCATTAAATCGTTTTCATGTAATGCCAACAAACGCAATAACTCATTTTCCTTAGGTGATAGTTTGATAGGATCCCCTCCATTAAAACGCAAAAAGCGTAACTTGGAGTTTAAATCGAAACGGCCAATTTTAAATTCAAATTGTTTACTGTCTGATATTGTTTCGGTAGCCTTACGTTGCATAATAGCCTTTATTTTCATTAACAGAACCTCACTGTCGAACGGTTTGTTCAAATAATCGTCTGCTCCTACTTTATAGCCTTTAAGAACATCTTCCTTCATGGCTTTAGCTGTTAGAAACACTATAGGAACATCTGTGTTTTTTTCACGTATTTCCTTTGCTAAAGTAAATCCATCCTTATAAGGCATCATAACGTCCAGAATACATAAATCGAAATCGTCCTTTTTAAATTTCTCGAAGCCTTCCATACCATTCTTAGCATGGACCACATCGTAATCGTTCATCATTAAATAATCCTTTAAAACGGTTCCAAAATTTGGATCGTCTTCTACCAATAAAATTTTCTTGTTTATTTCTTCCATAGTTATGTAATTATTGGAAGCTTTATGGTAAATATGCTTCCTTTATCTTTTTCTGTTTCTACCGACACATGTCCTTGGTGATCATCAACTATACGCTTTACGTATGCCAACCCTAGACCATGTCCTTTTACATTATGTATATTACCGGTATGTTCCCTATAAAACTTTTCGAACACCCGTTTGGCAGCAGCCTTACTCATGCCACTACCATGATCTTTAATGCTTAATAAAATATTTGTCCCCACATTTTCGGTAGACACTTCAATCTCCGGTGCTTCTGGTGAATATTTTATGGCATTGTCCAAAATATTAACAATAACATTAGTAAAATGGGTCTCATTGGCCAATACCGATGATTTTCCAGCATTTAAAGCTGTTTTTATATAGCCTTGCCTGTTTTCAACAATCAACTCTACATGCGTAATAGCATCTTCAATTAAGTCGTGTAGGCTTACCCTGTCCTTACTAATATTAAGTTCATTTTTTTCTAGTTTAGATATTCTTAAAACATTTTCTACCTGGGCATGCATACGCTTATTTTCATCCTTTATCATGTTAAGATACCTCAAAACCTTGCCTTTATCATCAATAATCTTAGGGTTTTTAATCGCATCTAAAGCTAAGTTTATAGTCGCAATAGGCGTTTTAAACTCATGCGTCATATTATTGATGAAATCTGTCTTTATTTGGGATATCTTACGTTGTTTAACCAATTGGAACAAAGCACTGGAATATGCTATAATAATAACAGATGTAAAGATAATGGACAGTAAGATCATACCTATGATTGATGACAAAATAAATTTTTCATCATCTGGAAAATTCACTAACAAGCTATAAGTGCTTACGTTATTTTCATCATAAAACATTGGCACACTAAAGGTTGAGGCCTTGTCATATTCAAAATTATCACTCTGTACCTTAGTGGCCAAACCATTACTATAGATAGCAAATTCGAAATCGATATCTATGTCGCTTTCTTTTAACCTTTTAGTAAGCAGATTAAAAACTTTATCTTTTGAAACCCTCTTGTATATTGGATTTCGTTTTGAAATCGCCTTAAAATCTTTTTCAACACTTAGTTTCTCCGCGGTACTTAGAGCCCCACTGTTTATTATACTCACAATATCGGCTTCATTTACTTCGTTTTCAGAAAACTCAATATTGTCATAAATCTCTGTTTTAGAACTGCTAATAATTTTTTTAACATTAACACTATCTAAACCTATGTCAAAGAGCGACGATGATAACTTATAATTTTCTTCCAAAATACCACTTTTGTAAATAAGGGCTTGTTTGGTATCGTTATTTTTTTGGTAAATGAACAACTGGGAAACCGATTGTGAAACTGAAACGGAATCGTTTTCCTTATTTTCACTAATTAGATCTTTAGCCTTTTGGTACTTCTTAAAATACTCTGCCAACTCATCCTCCTGGATTTGGTTGGATACCTTTGCTAATACTCCTTTAACCTTAAAATTAAACCGATCCTCTTCATTAGCTACAGAACCCTTTATATAATAGGCCTGCACAAAAATAATCCCAATTAGGGACAAGCTCATTAAAAGAATTAGTAGGCTAAATATTTTCTTGCTCATCATTCAAATTTAACATTTTAACATTTAGGGCTCCTTGCATTTAACCTAACGTTAACAAAAATGTTAAAATTTAAAAGTTATGCTATTTTATTAAGAATTTCATGGTGTATTTCCAATACCTGTTGCTTAGTGTCTACTAAATCTGTATTTTGAATAACAAAGTCAGATAATTTCACTCTGTCACTGTCCTCCCACTGGTTTTCCATAATAGCTACGATATGTTCTACAGTAGTATTATCCCTAGATAACAAGCGTTCTATCCTAACCGCCTTTGGTGCCGTAACGGTAATTATAAAATCACAAGCCTTGTAACCGCCATTTTCAAATAATATAGCGACTTCCTTAATGACGTAAGCGGTATTTTGCTTTAACACCCATTTTTTAAAATGACTTGCTACGCGCGGATGAACAATCTCATTCATTTGCGACAAATAGCTTTTATCATTAAAAATAATACCAGCTATAAAAGGCTTGTTTAATTTATTGTTCTTATAGGCTTGATGACCAAAGAGATCAATAAGCTTTCGCTTAATGACTTTTGATTGGTTCATAAGTTTTTTTGCCTCTTCATCTGCTATATAAACAGGTATTCCTAAATCAACAAATGCCTTAGCTACAGTAGTCTTTCCACTTCCTATGCCTCCTGTGAGTCCAACTATGGTCATTTTAATATAATAAATTCAATATGCTGATTGTTAATCCTTACACTCTTTACAAATTGAGAGGTTCCCACTAGCTCCGGCACAAAAAAAGACTGTTCTTCACCTATTTTACCATAATCACAAACCACTTTAAAATCACTTGGTTCTACCGATTTAAAATGCTCTAAACTAGTATAGAACATTACCGTAACCTCTTTTGGAAAGTATTTTATTCGTAACTCGGTTGGTACATTAATAATACTTATTGGTATTTTTAAGCTCCCTTCTGTAAAACGTTCAACTCTAGCCTTTAAATGTATTGATTGATCTGAAAAACGAATATTACCATTTTTTGGCAATTTTAATTTTATTGTTTTATCAATATTCTTTTTTACATCTTCTAACACAAGGGTCTCAGTTTCAATATAGTCAATGGCGCCTACAATATCTTTTGGTCCAATAACTTTAACAGAATCAGGAGTAATGCTAAATCCATTGAATATATCGAACCCTGGAATAAATGTAATATTTGTATTGATTTCTACAGGTATTTTTTTAACTAGATTAACATCATAATTAAATTCCAGTGTATCCGGAAATATATCAATAATCTCAACATTCTTAGCAAAGGTGGTTATACTTAGTCGCCTTGAATTGGACTTTGTCCAGACAAACTTTGAAGAGCCCTCAAAAACATCCTTAGAAAAATCGACTCTAATTTTTGGTCTTGAAAAGTAAAAATCGAGCCATTTAAAACCATAGGCCTTAATTGTGATGTTTAGAATAGAATCTGAATTATCTAAAATCACCTTTTCTTCTGGTACATTAATCTTCTCTATTCTAAACTCCATGGTATTGGTATAGGATTTAGAAAGTTTTGAAAAAATGAGAATAACAAACGCCAAGAACAAAAACAACAAAAACACATTTAGTTGCTTGTTTTGTATTGACCTGAGTAATTTCAATTTAACTTTCTTTATCATGTCTGTTTAAAAAATAAGTTTGGAAAATGTGTCTTAGGGTCTTTATTGAATACTTCCAAAGCTAAAGTTGATTTTAAAAATCCGTAACCATAACCTAAAAACTGAATGGCAACAGCTACAACAGCCCATAAAGCAACAAGAATGCTTTTAGTAATTACCAATGCCAAAAGTAAGGCCATAGCAAAATACACCCCGTAAACGATAAATAACCATTCATACCCCAAAAAAAGTAGAAACAAGGCAACAACAAAACCCATAACAAATAAAGTTGGAAACCAATAGGTGATTTTTTTTGTGCTGGGGTGCCACTGATTTAATATTGGACGCACCATACCAAACTTATGAACTTGAATGTAAAATTTATGCCAAGATATTCTTCTTTTATGATATACATAAGCCTTAGGGATTAGCTTAGTTTTGTAACCTAGATTCCACAATCGAATTGACAGATCGGGGTCTTCTCCAGGATGAATGGTTCCAAAACCTTTTGAATTCTGAAATGCTGCCTTGGAAAGTCCCATGTTGAAACTTCTTGGTTGAAACTTATTCACACTATGCTTATTCCCCCTTATACCCCCTGTGGTAATGAAAGAAGTCATTGAAAAATTAATCGCCTTTTGTAAATTGGTAAAGGAAGGATGCGCTTTGTCTGGACCACCAAAACAGTCCACATAACCTTTTTTTAATTCACAATCAACTTCTTCAAGGTAATTTTCTGGTAATATACAATCGGAATCCAAAATTATAAAGTAATTCCCTCGAGCCTGTTGCATACCATAATTTCTGGAATCACCAGGTCCTGAGTTTTCCTTAAAGTAATACGATATATCCAATTTACCACTAAATGTGTTTACTATTTCTTTTGAAGTAATTGTGGAACCATCCTCAATTATAACTACTTCAAAGTCAATATCTGTTTTAAGAGTTACAAAACTTTGCAAAAGCTCCTGAATTTCATCAGGGCGATTATAAACGGGAATAATAAACGAATACTTTAATTGCATACACAAAAGTAAATGAATTTTTTCATTTGAAAATTCATAAAAAACAAAAGAAAAATTAAAAAGATTAAAGAAATGATTACAAAGTTGAAACTAAATTCTGTAATGTTTTTGTATATAAAATTTAGGCTTTACTAGAAACAACTACCATTGTATATAAAAAAGCCACCCCAATGGTGGCCTTAAAATTTAAACACTTATAACGCAGTACATTATTTAGGTTTTACTTTATCATTATCGTTTTTTACTATTCTTCTCCTGTAAAGGTACTCATTACTGCATCACTTACACCCATATTACTGAATCCTCCATCGTTATATAGATTTTGAAGTGTTATGCGTTTGGTTAAATCACTAAACAAAGTCACTGTATAGTTAGCACAGTCTAAGGCTGTGGCATTTCCAAGGGGAGACATTTTCTCGGCATAAGCAATAAAACCATCAAAACCTTTTACCCCACTACCTGCCGTAGTTGGCGTTGGTGATTGTGAAATAGTGTTTACTCGTACTTTTTTATCACGTCCAAAGAAATACCCAAAACTACGAGCAATACTCTCTAAATAGGCTTTATTATCTGCCATATCATTATAGTCAGGAAATACACGTTGCGCCGCCATATAAGTAAGTGCCACAATGCTTCCCCATTCATTCATTGCATCCGATTTGTAAAGTGTTTGCATTAATTTATGGAAAGACATCGCCGATACATCCGTTCCTTTTTGAGTCCAGTCGTAATTTTGATCGGTGTAATGCCTTCCTTTTCTAACATTAATTGACATACCTATAGAGTGCAACACAAAGTCTAACTTACCTCCTAAAATTTCCATGGATTGGTCTATTAGATTTTGTAAATCATCTATAGATGTGGCATCGGCAGGAATAATCTGGGAACCTGTTTTTTCTGCCAATTCATTTATCTGTCCCATACGCATTGCTACTGGCGCATTTGTCAATACAAATTGACCTCCTTCTTCATGAACACGTTCCGCCGTTTTCCATGCAATAGAATTAGAATCTAAAGCCCCGAAGATAATTCCCTTTTTTCCTTTTAATAAATTGTACATATTTTAATAGTTTATATGTTTATGTTTCTTGGTTTGATCTCTAAATATTGGCAAAAATACTAAACTTTAACAAATGTTAAAGGTTTAATTTAACAACTCCTTGGCATGGGCAATAGCGGATGAGGATATATCTAAGCCTCCCAACATTTGTGCTATTTCCACAATGCGTTCATCATAGTTTAGCTTCACCAAATTGGTTTGGGTAACGTTATTAACATCTTCTTTATAGACCTTAAAATGCGAATGGCCCTTGGCTGCTATTTGTGGCAAATGGGTTATGGCAAACACTTGCATGGTTTTGCTCATTTGCAACATAATCTCAGCCATTTTGTTCGATATTTCCCCTGAAACTCCTGTGTCTATCTCATCAAACATAATGGTTGGCAATTGGATATAGTTTGATAAAACTAATTTTATAGCCAACATAATCCTAGATAATTCACCTCCGGAAGCTGCTTTTTTCAATTCCAAGAAACTCCCTCCCTTATTAGCCGAAAATAAAAAGGACAACTCATCTTTCCCATTGGAAAATAAAGTGCTGGTATAGCTAACTTCAATGTTGAACTGAGCATTGGGCATACCTAGTGTTTTTAAAATCGTCTCCAACTGTTGCTTTAATTCTGGGACAGCTTTCGTACGTTTTTTATGTATTGTATCTGAAATACTATTGAGCAACTCGAGTTTAATAGCTATTTCTTTCTGTTTTTGTCCAATGTCATCATCCAAATTTTCGGTAATCGAAACCTTATCAGCTAAATTATTACGAATGGCAATTAGTTGGGTTATATCACTTGCAGCATGCTTCAACATTAAATTGTGCAAGGTCTGTAGTTTGGTATTTACTTGTTCCAAACGCTCTGGATTAACTTCAAGCGACTCTTGAAATAAATAAATTTCACTATAAATATCATCTAAGTCGATTAAACAACTATGGATCCGTTCAAATAAATCATTATATCTAGAAGATAACCCCGAGAGTTTGCTAAAGTTATTTTTTAATTGGGTAAGTGTTGTTATAATGCCTATTTGTTCATCTCCAAGTAGTTGGTAAGATTCTGAAAGTTTTTCTTTAATGTCCTCTACATTGTTTAAGGTTTCGTACTCCTCTTCTAATATTTCTAGTTCGCCATCAACTAATTGTGCTTCAACCAATTCATTCAATAAAAATGTATTATAATCGTGTTCTTTAATAGCTTCAGATTTTAGGTTTAATAGCCCCTCTAATTCTTTTTGAAGTGATTTATAAGACCATAACTCCCCTTTATACTTTCCTAAATCAGAAACCGTTCCTGCCAAAGCATCTATAACTTGAAATTGAAATGCATCATCTACAATTTGAAGTGTTTGATGTTGAGAATGGATATCAATTAATCTTTCGCCTAATACCTGCAAACTATTTAGGTTTACCGGTGAATCGTTTACAAAGGCACGCGATTTACCTGAAGGCAATATCTCCCTTCGTATAATGGTTTGCTCATCGTAATCCAAATCTTCTTTTTCAAAAAAAGGTTTTAAATTGTAGTTGATAATACTAAAAACAGCTTCAATCACACATTTTTTAGTATTATCCTTTAAACTACTCAAATCTGCACGTTTCCCCAATATTAGTGATAATCCTCCCAATAAAATGGATTTACCCGCTCCTGTTTCGCCTGTGATGATTGATAATCCATTGTTAAAATCGACTTTAAGGTTATCGATTAAAGCATAATTTTTAATAGCGAGTGAAACTAACAATGTAATAAAATTGTATTTGGTTAGGAACTAAATATACTAAATGAAATCTTAAAACAGTAAATTGAACTAAAACTTAATATTTGACCATTTACTGGAATGCATGGGTGCCACTTTTTGAAGTGTCTCCTTAACACTAGCTATATTAACATTGGGACCATCGGTAAATATTTGTTCGATTTCATCTGCTTTGGCATCAAAAAATGTTCGCTGCAAAAAAGAATTAGGCCTACGACTGTTCATAGCCTCAAACAATCTTAAGGTAGATGCTATTTCTTCTTTACCTTTTTTAGTATTTTCACTCATAACATCCAACCCTGACCTATGATAACGATACAGTACTTCCCTATAAGCAGAAAACGTTGGAGACATCAGATTATCTATTAAAGCAAATCTACTTTGCAAACCATCTTCCAGTTTCCAACCTTTAAAATTTTCCTGTTGTGAATAGTTAACAATGGTTTGTGCCTGGCTGAAATAGGGATCACCACCTTGCTTTGCAAATGTATCGGCATCCAAGCCCAAAATCATATAAATATGAAAGGCCAAAACAGAAATGAGATTGGATTCAAACTGAGTAGGGTTAAACACTAAATTCTGAAATTCTAAATAACGAAATGCAAAATCCCTATCGTTGAAATTATAAATTGGTGTTGTAAAAGAAGATCCAAATACTGGTCGTGACGATTGTATTTGAATAGATCCTTGAAAGGCTTCACCACTATATTCTGTAATGGTAATAACCATACTACAGTCAATACGCTCTTGTGACGAAAAGGCCTTGTTGGTCCATTTGGTATTGTTGACAAACTCTGTGAGTTGATTTTGTAATGTTTTAAAAATAGATTGATTTGCATTCCCTGTTTGTTGAGCATTAACAACCACGCTGCAATTCAATTCCTGGGAAAATCCATTAAAACTAAAAACAAATAAAAGGCAATATAAAATGTTACGCATGGATATGTTTTAAAATCTCATTAAATAAATCTTGGGCAACTTCGGCTTTATCCTTTAATTGAAACTCCGTTACGTTGTCTTTATTATCTAAAAAGGTAACTTTATTTGTATTGTTTTTAAAGCCTGCCCCCTTATCATTTAACGAATTTAAAACAATTAAATTTAAATTCTTTCGTTTTAGTTTATCTTTTGCATTTTCCAATTCATTATTGGTTTCTAAAGCAAAGCCTACTAAAAACTGATGTGTTTTAGCTCTTCCCAAAGATTCCAATATATCCTTAGTCTTTTCGAGCTCAATAACCATCTCAGAATCATTCTTCTTAATTTTTTGACTGGCTACAGCTTTTGGTTTAAAATCGGCCACTGCTGCAGACAGAATAGCGATATCGGTTTCATTGTAGTACGCATGCACTGCATTGTACATCTCATTGGCACTTACAACGTGAAGGATTTGAATTAAGCTATGAGATATTTTCTCATTGGTTGGCCCAGTTATTAAAACAACTTGTGCTCCCAAGTTTGCAGCTGTTTTAGCAATTTCAAACCCCATCTTACCACTGGAATGATTAGCTATAAAACGCACTGGGTCTATAGCTTCGTAAGTAGGACCTGCTGTAACAAGTACTTTTTTATCCCTTAAAGGCAATTGATTTAAAATATCGTTTTCAAGAAAAGTAACAATATCTTCTGGTTCAGCCATACGTCCCTCTCCCTCTAAACCACTAGCCAACTCCCCACTAGTAGCTGGAATCATGACGTTGCCAAAGCTCTTTAGGATTTTAAACGATCGTAACGTACTTTCATGTTTATACATGTCTAAATCCATTGCAGGTGCAAAATACACAGGGCATTTAGCCGATAAATAGGTTGCCAATAACAGGTTGTCACAAACACCATTTGCCATTTTAGACAAGGTATTGGCTGTAGCTGGGGCTATAATAAAAAGATCTGCCCACAGCCCTAATTCCACATGGTTATTCCATACAGCATTATCATCTTCTTCATTAGTAAACGATGAAAAAACAGGATTTTTTGAAAGCGTAGATAAGGTAAGAGGAGTTATAAAATCTTTTGAAGCAGGTGTCATTACCACTTTTACTTGTGCTCCCGATTTTATAAATAAACGGACTAAAGAAGCCGTTTTATAAGCGGCAATACCAGCAGTTATTCCTAACAGTATGTTTTTGCCGCTTAATATTGACATGTTATGGTTTTTACTGGGCGTCTTCCTCAGTATTTCTAAAATAAACTTTCTCCTTTAACCATTCTTGAATAGCTAAAGCATGAGGCTTTGGAAGCTTTTCATAAAACTTAGACACTTCAATTTGTTCTTTGTTTTCAAAAATCTCTTCGAGACTGTCATTATAAGTAGCAAATTCTTCCAACTTGTCTATAAGTTCTTTCTTGATTTCTGTGTTTATTTGATCCGCTCTTCTAGAGATAATAGAAATAGCCTCATAAATATTACCTGTCTGTTCATCGATTTGATTTCTATCGTAAGTCATTGTATTAACAGGAGCTTTGGTTTTCTTTAAATCCATTTTTTAATCGCTTTATATATTTTTTGCCTATGGCTTATTTACTTATTTAGAATATTTTTAAAAATTAACTTTCTGTTTGATACTGTTTTAATTCATTATCAATATCGATTGCCATTCTGTTTACCTCTTCAATGTATTTTGAGTTAGGAAACGAATTTTTAAATGCACTAGAGTATTCTTTTCCTTTTTCTAAACGTAACTTTTTAATATGTTCCACATTACCTTGAACCGTTCTTCTTGTTTCATAACTGTTCATAGCCTGTTGGTATACAGCATCTAACCTAAAATACATGGCATCTTCACGCAATACAGATCCTGGGAATTCATAAATAAAATTATCAAATGATTTAATTGCAGCGTCAAAATCAAATGTATATCCTGGAGCTATTTCTGCATATTTCATAGCAATACTAAACGCTTTTTGCTCTAATTTAAATTCCAATTCTTTTACTAGCTTATTCGCTTCATCTAAATATTCGGATTCAGGAAATAAATTGATAAAATTTTGAAGTTTTTCAATAGCCTCTACAGTATCAGTTTGATCTTTTGAATAAACCGGTGAGAGCATATAATAACTTTTTGCACTTAAAAAAGAGGCTTCTTCTAACTTTTCGCTTTCGGGATAACTTGAAGCGAATCGTTCAAACTGATACCCTGCAACATAATAATCCCTCATCCTATAGAATGAGTTGGAATACAAATACATTAACTTTTCTGCTTGTGGCTTCCCTCTATAATTAGGTACAATTTGTGCAAAAAGACGATTGGCCTTTTCGTATTTACCTGCATTATACAATTCTTCTCCCATTTTAAATTTTGGGGCTATTTCTTCGGCTTTTAAAACTTTTTGATATTCACTACATGAATTTAATGCCGTGAATGCCAATAATATGTATAAAATTTTCTTCATAGTTTAAAACAGGATGCAAAATTAAGCTATTAATATGGATTTTAAAAAAATATTTTAAACGCTAAAGTAACTGTTGAACAACAGTAACAATAAGGTTTAAATAATATTTAACACTACGAAGTACTATGTTCTTTTATTGCCTTAAAATAACGAGCTTGGGTATTTCTTTACTTTCTGCAAAAAAATGACCTTTAATTGTAATCATTAACAAAACGTCCTATCTTCTCCTTTAATTGATGAGATGCTGGTACTAAAGGTAACCTAACGGTATCTTTACATAATCCTAAGGTATCAAATACACATTTAATGCCTGCTGGATTATTTTCTTCAAAAATATAACCAATAACATCCATAAGTTTAAAATGTATACTATAGGACTCCTTAGTTTTGCCCTGCAATCCTAATCGAATCATGTTTGAAAAGTCTTTTGGAAATGCTTGGCCAATTACTGAAATAACCCCTGCTCCTCCAGCCAAAACTACACCTAAGGCTAAATCGTCATCTCCTGATATAACCAAGAAATCTTCTGGTTTATCTTTTAATAATTGTAAATATTGGGATACGTTGTTGCCTGCTTCCTTTACACCTATAATATTTTTAAAATTTTTTGCCAGACGTAAGGTTGTTTCTGGCTCCATATTCTTTGAGGTTCTGCCAGGAACATTATACAATATCAAATCTATCGGACTTGCTTCAGAAATCGCTTTAAAATGTTGATATATCCCCTCTTGTGTAGGTTTACTGTAATAAGGGGCTACAGATAAAATAGCATCCATATTACTTAAATCGGTGCTTTTTATTTCCTCTATAACGGCTGCAGTATTATTCCCTCCAATACCCAAAACCATAGGAACCCTTCCTTTATTAGCATTAGTAACAGTTTTAACCACCTCCTGCTTTTCCCGCTTGTTTAAGGTTACACTTTCTCCTGTGGTACCACAAATCACTAGATACTCTGTACCATTTTCAATATTAAAATTAACGATATTGGCCAAAGCCTCATGATCGACACTTAAATCAGATTTAAACGGGGTTACCAATGCCACTCCAGTCCCTAAAAACTTATTGTTCATTTTTAATTTTATTTAATATAGTTAAGTACTTAAAAACTTCTTTTTTAAATACTTTGAATTCATCTAGATGGGTTTTAATTATTAAATCGTTAAGCCTAGTATCTGTTTGTAAAATTCCTATCTTAAATTTTGCATTCGACAAACCTGTAAGTAACTTAAGTTCTAATTCATCATTGGCATAATAGCTAATCAAAACATCAAACGATTTGTCTAAAAATGCCTGTAATTCAGTATTTTTTATGGTGCCATTCCAACCTATGTCCTTTGCGCTGAAACACAGTTCCCAAAAATTAGGTTTTTCATTTTTTGTTGGTGAAAAAGCAATGACCTTGAGCTTATTAGGACGAATATGCAAATAGGTTGCCAATCCTCTAAACAACTCAAAATCATCTACTTCATCACTATTTAAAATAATGCCCAAACTTTCAACTTTGCTATCATCTACATAAACCTCACGCTCAGATAACATTTTGTTTAAATACTTTTTATTAGATTTTTCTTTAAAACCCTTTAAAATCATTTAAATTTATCATTTCCGCAAAGGTAGCAAAAGTAAAACCAAAAACTTGCAATAGATATGAGGTTCACATATTTCGTTTTTTTGTTAAATTTTTTAATTATTGTTAGTTGCAAAGAGGAACCTTATAGGCTTACAAAAATTAAAGGCTCACTTATAAAGGTTACCGATTCCATTAACCCCAATAGTGAGGTTGAATTATTTATTGAGCCTTATAAAAACCATATTGAAAAAGATTTAGACAGTACTATTGCCTATGCTATGAATTTCTATTCTAAATCTGATGGCAAACTTAATACGGCTATAGGGAATTTTATGGCTGATGTGGTTTACGAACAAGCTAATCCCGTTTTTAATAACAGAACAGGCAAAGACATAGACATGGTCTTGCTAAACCATGGTGGTATTCGCTCCACAATCCCAAAAGGTGACATTAGAATACGTAACATGTTTGAATTAATGCCATTTGAAAATAAAATTGTTGTAGTTGCTTTAAAAGGGAAACAAATTGATAGTATGATAAACTACTTAAGCCAAGCCAAAAGAGCCCATCCTATTTCCAAGCTCAAATTAAGTTTAGACCAAGACTTCAATCCCATTAGAGCAATGCTAAATGGCGAAACAATTAGGAGCAACAAAACTTATTATGTGGCTACTAGTGATTATTTATTTAATAATGGAGATAACATGAAATTTTTTAGACCAAATGATAGTTTATACAATCTAAACTATAAGATTAGAAATGCATTGATTGATTATCTAAAAAAAGTAGACACTATTAATCCTGTAATTGATGACAGGTTCGTTCAAATAAAAAACTAAAGATGAAACGAAGGGATTTTATACAACAAGCAACAGCAGGAGTTGCTTTTTTAGGATTAGGAGGCATTGGACTACAGTCTTTCTCTACTATAAATACAAAAATAATTACCATCCTTCATACGAACGATGTCCATAGTCATATCGATCCTTTTGGTCCAGGTGAAGGCAAGGACTCCAATATGGGCGGTGTTGCCAGGAGAGCTGCCTTAATTGATGTCATAAGGAATGAAAACCCGAATACCCTTTTGTTAGATGCTGGCGATATTTTTCAAGGTACACCTTATTTTAACTATTATGGAGGGGAATTGGAATTTAAATTGATGAGTAAACTTAAATATGATGCAGCCACTATTGGCAATCATGATTTTGACAATGGTATTGATGGACTTTATGCCCAACTCCCTCATGCCAATTTTGAGTTTGTTTGTTCTAATTATGATTTTTCAAATACAGTGATGAACACCCATACAAAACCCTATAAAATTTTTGTTAAAGAAGGAATTAAAATAGGTGTTTTTGGGTTAGGTATCGAATTGAAAGGATTAGTAGACCCTGCTTTATTTAAGGAAACAAAATATTTAGATCCCATTGAAATAACCGTAGATATGACACGTATTTTAAAAAAAGAAGAAAACTGCGATTTAATCATATGTCTATCTCATCTAGGTTATAACTATATAAATAATCCTAAAAAAATAGATGATCTAAGTTTGGCCAATGCTACAAGCAACATCGATTTAATAATTGGAGGGCACACCCATACTTTTTTACCAAAACCAACTGTTGTAAAAAATAAAAATGGCAAAAACATGCTTGTAAATCAAGTAGGCTGTTATGGGATTAACCTTGGTAGAATTGACTTTTATTTTGACTCCAATAAAAATAAATTGGCAAACGGCACATCTATAATTGTTTAAATTTTTTTAAAAGTTGAAATGAAATGGTCTGCAACTCGTCTAAGGAACATACTATTGTATCAAAATCATGAAAAAATATGTTTCATTATTTCTAAGAATTGTTGTTGCTATTGTTTTAATCCAAACCCTTCGCTTTAAGTTTACCGCACACCCTGATAGTGTATTCATATTTAAAACCTTAGGTTTAGAACCCTATGGCAGAATAGGCGTAGGCATATTAGAGCTCATTGCCAGTTTACTTTTGTTAATTCCTAAAACTATTTGGGCTGGTGCTTTACTTAGTATTGGACTAATATTTGGAGCTATTATATTCCATTTAACTATTCTAGGTATTAAAGTAAATAATGATGGAGGTCTACTTTTTTATACAGCTTTGCTAATATTCACTATGTCCTGCATTATACTTTATATACATAGAAAGACAATGCCTTTTTAAAAAACCAACTACAATTCTTAAATAACAAATGCATTGGACTTATCAAATGTAAGTTTAGATTGCCAATAGAAAAAACAAAATGCCATAAGGTATAATGTAGTCGATAAAAAATTGAACAGCCCTTCATTTGCCATGTTTGCCATATACAAATATGCAATCCCCAGAACTTCACCAAAAACTATGCATAAAGAACCTATAAATAACAACAAGGATTTTTTATCATCTCTATAAAAATAATTTAGTAAGGATAATGACAACAAAACCAACATAACAATGTTATAAGTTAATTCCATAATGTATTCACTAGGGGTTGGAACCCTATCACGCGCTATACTATCTTGCAAAACATAAGCTATATAAATATTCAGGGCAGTTAAAATTATTATGTGGACTTTAAAGTTCTTTAAACTATATTCAACACATGCTCTTGTAAGGAACTTAAACAATAAAGAAGTATAGGCTAGCACATAAAGCGTATTGCCTACAAAATAGTTTACCTTATACGGAATGTACTCAGCAAATAACACCATTAAATCGGACATAGCAAAAAATATTAAGAACAAAGAAACAGAAATGGTCTTTTTCTTAACATGAGTAAAATATAGTAGTGCTATAGCCGGACTTAATAATGAACTTATGCTGTAAGCTAATGAATCCTTTCCCGTTATTAGGAACACCATAAAAGCAATATAAATTATTGGCACAATACTCACCAAAAAAAATTTGGGCTTGTACATAACGTAGGTTTAAAGTTATGTGACAAACATAATAAAAAAAGAGCAATTAAACGAATAAAAAATGCTTTTTATCGATTTTTTTTAAAATTACTTTATTTTTTGTAAGAATTTATATTCATCAATAATAACTATACCTAAAGTTTCTGCTTTAGTTTTTTTACTCGGGCCCATATTATTACCAGCAACTATGTAACTGGTCTTCGACGAAATGGAGCCACTAACTTTCCCCCCATTGTCTTCAATAAGTTTTTTTAACTCGTTTCTGGAAATGGTTTCAAAAACTCCAGTCACCACAACAACATCACCTTTAAGTTTATCTGTTTGACCAAAAAGGGTTTCAGCAGATAATTCCAACTGGACTCCGAATTGTTTTAAACGGTTAATTATAATGATGTTTTCCAATGTCGAAAAGAAAGTCAACACACTTTTTGCTATTTTTTTTCCAATTTCATCCACATTAATCAAATCATCTTCAGAAGCTTTGGCTAATGCATCAATACTTTTATAGTGCCTAGCCAGTTTCTTAGCAACTGTTTCACCTACATAACGAACCCCCAAAGCATACAAAACACGCTCAAACGGAATGGCTTTGGATGCTTCAATACCATTAATTAAATTATCGGCACTTTTTTCTGCCATACGCTCTAACGGAACAACCTGGTCTTTGGTTAATTCGTATAAATCGGAATAATTGGCAATTAACCCTTCATTGACCAACATGGCGACAGTTTCACCGCCCAACCCTTCTATATCCATTGCCTTTCGTGAAATAAAATGTTGGATACGACCAATAATTTGTGGTTTACAGCCATTATAATTAGGACAATAATGTTGTGCCTCACCTTCTTCTCTTACAAGTTCCGTAAAGCACTCTGGACAATTGGTGATGTATTTAGTAGCCTCAGAATTTATTGGGCGCTTTGTCAAATCCACCCCAAGAATCTTGGGAATGATCTCTCCACCCTTTTCTACATACACTTCGTCGCCTACCCTTATATCCAACTTTTCTATTTGGTCGGCGTTGTGCAACGAAGCCCGTTTTACGGTGGTACCTGCCAGTTCCACAGGTTCTAAATTAGCAACAGGCGTTATGGCTCCCGTACGTCCTACTTGATAAGTTATACTGTTAAGTCGTGTTGAAACCTGTTCGGCCTTAAACTTATAGGCCATAGCCCAGCGTGGGGCTTTAGCCGTATAACCCAATTCTTCCTGTTGTTGCAGATTATTCACTTTTATAACCACACCATCTGTTTCGTAAGGCAATGTATGACGTTTCTCGTTCCAGTAATCTACAAAGTCAATAACCTCGTCTATTGAATGTGTCAATTTTGCAGCATTAGGCACCTTGAAACCCCACTGCCTTGCCTTTTCCAAACTTTCAAACTGGGTTTTTATATCTAAATTATTTCCAGTTAAGTTATAAAGTAGACACTCTAACGGACGTTTGGCTACCTCAGCACTATCCTGAAGCTTTAAACTGCCTGATGCTGTATTACGTGGATTTCTATAGGGCTCTTCACCTATTTCAATACGTTCCTCATTCATTTTATTAAAGCCTTCAAAAGGCAAAACGATTTCTCCACGAATATTAAACTTAGGCGGAAAATCACCTTTTAACTGCAACGGCACCGATTTAATGGTCTTTACATTAGCTGTTACATTATCCCCTTGAAAACCATCTCCTCGTGTAACTGCCCTAACCAAAATTCCATTCTCATAGGTTAAGCTTATTGAAGCTCCATCGTACTTTAGCTCACAAGTATATTGAATATCATCATCCACTATTTTTTTTATGCGCTTTTCCCAATCCAGTAAATCCTCCTTGGAATACGAATTATCCAAAGAATACATACGATGCTCGTGCACTATGGTTTCAAAGTTTTTGGTAACCTCGCCACCTACACGTTGTGTGGGGGAATTGGCATCGAAAAATTCTGGGTGTTTAGCCTCAAGCTCTTGCAGTTCTTTTAGCCTAATATCAAATTCGTAATCTGATATGGTTGCATGGTCCAGAACATAATAGTTATAGTTATGTTGACGTAGTTCTTCTCGCAGCTTTTCTATGTGTTGTTTTATGTTGTTCATTAAATAATTGCCTTTACCATTCTATCTTTATTAAAGATATCCTGTTTTAATTCTATATTTGAAAAATGGTGTCGATGCAACAAATCCACCATTGCGTTACCAAGATACTCATTGATTTCAAAAAACAACAAACCTCTTCTTGACAACTTATCAACGCCAAACCGGGAAATAGCTTCGTAAAATAACAACGGATTGTCGTCTTTCACAAAAAGTGCCAAATGCGGTTCATTATCCAAAACATTTGGTTTCATCATGTATTTTTCTTGCTCCCTAACATAGGGCGGATTGGATACAATAACATCGAATTCAAAATCCTTAAATACTATTTCCCAAGAATTTGCGTTTAAAATATCGACATTTAAAAAAGTAACGTCTACATGATTAATTTCAGCGTTTGCTTTGGCAACCAGCAATGCTTCTTCTGATATATCAACAGCATAGACTTTTGCCTTAGGTAAGTGCTTTGCCAAGGAAATTGCTATACAACCGCTACCAGTGCCTATATCTAATATCCTTAATACTTTATCTGTGATTATTAACTTTTCATTCTTAATTGTTAATTCATCAAAGACCCATTGCACCAATTCTTCGGTTTCTGGTCTCGGTATTAGTGTATATTCGTTTACTTTAAACGATAGTCCATAAAACTCTGTTTCCCCCAATAAATATTGTATGGGCTTTTGTTGCTTTAATAAAGCTAATGCATCAATAAGCTTTGTGGCATCATCTATTTGATAATCGTGTTGCATGGCTAAATTCAAACGTGAAACACCACAATAATTGGCAATTAGCATATAAAAAAAGCTATCAACTTCTTCTTTAGTATAGGTAGCATCTAGCTCCTTATGAAATATGTCTTGAATTGCTTTTAACCTCATAAATTCTTAATCATCCAAACCCCACAGGAATAATGTCCTGTATTTCCCAATGCTTTATCCAAATACCTAAATCCGTAACTTTCATAAATATGTATAGCCGCCTTAAGTTGCGATGCTGACTCCAAATAACATTGCTTATACCCTAAAGATTTTGCCGATTGCATACACTTTTCAAAAAGTTGCCTTCCGTAACCTTTGCCCCTTACAGCTGGTGAAAAATACATTTTTTGGATTTCACAAACAGTACCATCAAAATCCTTTAAAGGTTTAATACCCCCACCACCTAAAACTTCACCATTACACTCAACAACATAATACACTTCATTATCTTTCTGATAGGACTCATACATCCTTGGGGTTTCGGAATCACTATAGGCCGTGCCCTCCAAAGGAATCTTAAACTCATGGAAACAGGCCCTAATCACGGCTTCAATAGGCTTATTATCAGTCGGTTCAATTTTCCGAATTACGATAGTACTATTACTCATTTTAAAGCCTTAATTTTGTTTCGATATTTATTGGGATGAATATACATGAAAAATACATAAAACGCTGTATTGAAATTGCTAAAAATGGACTAGGTACAACAAGACCCAACCCTATGGTTGGCTGTGTTATTGTGTATAACAATACCATTATTGGTGAAGGTTATACAAGTGCCTACGGAAGCAACCATGCCGAAGTTAATGCTATAAACTCTGTTACAAACAAGGAACTTTTAAAACAATCGACCCTATATGTAACACTTGAACCATGTTCACATTATGGTAAAACACCACCTTGTAGTGATTTGATTATAGCCCACGACATTCCAAATGTGGTTATTGGTTGTGTAGATGACAATGAAAAGGTTGCCGGAAAAGGCATTAAAAAACTCACGGGAGCGGGCTGTGAAGTAACCGTTGGGGTTCTGGAACAAGACTGTAAAAATCATCATAAACGCTTTTTTACTTTTCACAAAAAAAAACGCCCCTATATTATTTTAAAATGGGCCGAAACCATAGATGGCTTTATTGCGCCACTTACTAAAAGACAAAACAAACCCGTTTGGATAACTAATAAATACTCCAGACAACTAGTACATAAATGGCGTACCGAAGAACAAGCAATTTTGGTTGGAACTAACACAGTTTTACAGGACAATCCCAGATTAACGGTTAGGGACTGGACTGGCAAAAACCCAATTAGAGTAGTTCTAGACAGCAATTTAAAGCTTTCAAAAGTACATGCAGTTTTTAATGGTGAAGCTAAAACAATAGTAATAACCGACAAAGCTACTTCTTCCTATAAAAGCAATATTTATGAGGAGGTGGTTTATTACCAAGCTAATCTAGCTCATGAAATTTGTACTATTTTATTTGAACACCAAATAAATTCTGTAATCATAGAAGGCGGTTCAAAGACCCTACAACTATTTATAGACGCCAATCTTTGGGATGAAGCACGGGTTTTCACAGGAGCTGTTTCATTTAAAGAAGGTGTTAAAGCCCCTCACTTTTCAGGGCGATTGATTTCTGAAAAAAACATCGCTACCGACATCCTAAAAATGTACAGTAATGATTAAGACTATAGTATTCGATTTTGGAAATGTATTTATCAACCTAGATATTGAAGGTGCTTTAAGTAGAACTTGCCAAATATTAGGTATAGATATCTTTTCTGAAGAAATAATAGCCATAAATAGTTTATACGAACAAGGCTTAATTACTACCCGAGAGTTTCTGGAATTTTACAAAACACATATTCCTGACCAATCAAAGGAAACCTTGATCGAAGTATGGAATTGCCTACTAAAGGATTTTCCAAAATACAGATTGGAGTTTCTAAAAACCTTAAAATTAACATCCAAATACAAGCTCATACTATTGAGTAACACCAACGAACTCCACATTAATTGGATAATAGAGAATGTTTCCTTTTACAATATTTTTAAAGCTTGTTTTGACGCCTTTTATTTATCGCACGAGATTAACCTTAGAAAACCAAATCGTGATATTTTTGAATTTGTGTTAACAGAAAACAAGTTAAATCCATGTGAATGCCTATTTATTGATGATAACCAAGCTAATATAAAAACCGCTGATCAAATGGAATTTCAAACATGGCATATCAATCCGAAAACTGAAGATGTTGTCGATTTATTTAAAACCAAAAGCAATCTATTTAACTCTTGATTGAAGACGATAAATATAAAACCATTAATACCGCCTCCGAAAATGTTCTTTTTAAAGATAAGAACAGTAAATTTTACGGTTATGCCTTTCCTGTTAAAAATGAAGAAGAGGCAAAACACTATTTAGAACAACTAAAAAAAGAACACCATAACGCAAGACATTGGTGTTATGCCTATCAATTAGGTACAGAATCAATTATCTACAGAGCTAATGATGATGGTGAACCCAACAATTCTGCAGGAATACCAATATACGGACAGATACAATCTTTTGAGGTAACGAATATTCTAATTGTAGTTGTACGGTATTTTGGTGGTGTTAAACTTGGTGTTAGCGGATTAATAAATGCTTATAAAACTACAGCTTCATTAACGTTGCAGCAATGCAATATCATCACCAAAACCATTAATATAAACTACCTCATAAACTTTAAATATGAAGACATGAACAAGGTTATGAGGATTGTTAAGGAAAACCAGATTGACATTATAAACCAAAAACTGGAATTGGATTGTAAAATTATCATATCTGTAAGAAAAAAGAATGCAAAAAATGTATTCAATTTATTTGATACTTTATTTGGTGTTGAAATAAAGCCAATCTAAGCCTCAATAGCATCCAAAATATATTGAGGGGCCCTTACTGGTTTGTTAGTTTTCATATCAATAAACACCAAAGTGGTCGATGCTTTCGTTAAGATCTCTCCTATTTCGTTAGTAATTATATAGTCAAATTCAATCTTGGCAGTGGGTCTTTTTTTTAGTTGAGTTTTTACATTAATTACATCGTCGTAACTAGCTGATTTTTTATAATTTAAACTCAACGATATAACAGGAAGCATAACACCGCTTTCTTCCATTTTTTTATATGAAATTCCTAATTTACGTAGCCATTCAATTCGCCCCATTTCGAGATATAGCGCATAATTGCCATGATAAACTACCCCCATTTGGTCAGTTTCGCCATATCTCACTCTTATTTGTATTTCATCGATTTTCATAGAGATAATTAAATATTTTTTTGTAGCTTCGGCTAGTCCTTAAACATGCACAAAAAATTCTAAAAATTCAATAGCAAATGATTTTTTTTTTTAGAATTTTGTTCACATATTTGCTTTGCTTTAATGGGGGAGATATGAAAAATCATTTTTCATACAAATTTCTAACTAACTAAAAACCAAATAAACTAAAAAATGAGTAAAACTGCGCAATCGGTATGGAATAATTGTCTAGAGTTTATAAAAGATAATATCCAGCCGCAAGCTTATAAAACCTGGTTTGAGCCCATTGTTGCAGTTAAGCTTACCGATAGTGCTTTAAGTATTCAGGTGCCTAGTAAATTCTTTTATGAATGGCTTGAAGAACATTATGTAAAAATCCTTAAAGTATCTCTCACCAAAGAATTAGGTAACAATGCCAAGTTAGTTTACATTATTAAAATGGAAAATACCTATGGCAACAAGCAACCATTTACTGAAAAAATTCCGAGTTCCAATAGAACTGCTTTAAAATCACAAGAAATTGATGTTCCCCTTAATAATAAAAACCCGGAATTAAGAAATCCGTTT
Organism: Aestuariivivens sp. NBU2969; assembly: GCF_019931125.1. Classification (NCBI taxonomy): domain Bacteria; kingdom Pseudomonadati; phylum Bacteroidota; class Flavobacteriia; order Flavobacteriales; family Flavobacteriaceae; genus Aestuariivivens; species Aestuariivivens sp. NBU2969. The sequence continues at coordinate 9,756 of NZ_JAIOUU010000018.1, read as the reverse complement.
GTAATCCCTGGTATTAGAAATGTAAAAATTGAATCACAACTTAATCCCAATTACAGTTTTGAAAATTTTTTGGAAGGTGATTCAAATCGCCTAGCAAGAAGTGCCGGATTGGCTGTTGCAGTAAAACCAGGAGGCACATCCTTTAACCCTCTTCTAATTTTTGGAGGAGTTGGCTTAGGAAAAACCCATTTGGCGCATGCCATTGGTGTAGACATAAAAGACAAGTACCCTGAAAAGACTGTTTTATATATTTCTGCTGAAAAATTCACACAACAGTATATTGAATCGGTGAAAAAGAATAACAGAAATGACTTTATACATTTTTATCAACTTATAGACGTTTTGATTATCGATGATGTTCAGTTTTTTTCTGGAAAATCTGGTACCCAGGATGTGTTCTTCCATATATTTAACCATTTACATCAAAATGGAAAGCAAGTTGTTTTAACTAGCGACAAGGCTCCTGTTGATATGCAAGATATTGAACAACGCTTGTTATCACGCTTTAAATGGGGTTTATCTGCAGAGTTACAGCATCCCGATTTTGAAACTAGAGTATCGATATTAAAAAACAAGCTTTATCGTGACGGTGTTGAGATGCCTGATGACATTATTGACTATGTTGCCAAAAACATAAAAACAAATGTTCGTGAACTAGAAGGTGCCATTATTTCTCTTATCGCACAATCGTCGTTCAATAAAAAAGAAATAACTCTAGAACTTGCAAAGCAAATTGTTGAGAAGTTTGTAAAGAATACCAAACGTGAGGTATCCATAGATTACATACAAAAAGTTGTATCAGACTATTTCCAAATGGATATCGACACACTGCAGTCTAAAACAAGAAAACGACATATTGTGCAGGCTAGGCAGTTAGCCATGTTCTTTGCTAAAAAATTCACCAAGGCTTCTCTGGCAAGTATTGGTTCCCAAATAGGGAAGCGCGATCACGCTACCGTGTTGCATGCCTGTAAAACGGTCGACAATTTATCTTCAACCGATAAACAATTTAGAAAGTACGTAGAAGATATTACCAAAAAACTTTCTGTTTAAAACAATTACAATGACTAAAATTTTAATGGTTTGCTTGGGTAACATTTGTCGTTCTCCATTGGCCGAAGGTATTTTGCGCTCAAAACTTCCGTTAAGTGATTTTATGGTAGATTCGGCTGGCACTGCAAATTATCATGTAGGAGACAAACCTGATCGACGCTCTATAGCGGTAGCAAAAAAATATGGCTTGGATATTTCCAACTTGAAAGGTCGTCAATTTAGCACCAAAGATTTTGATAATTTTGACCATATTTTTGTCATGGACGAATCCAATTATATTAATGTTATGTCACTTGCTAGAGACGACCAGGACAAAGAAAAAGTGAAGTTTATTTTAAACGAAGTATACCCTAACCAAAATTACAGTGTTCCAGACCCATATTACGGAGGGAATAGTGGATTTGAAAACGTATACAAAATGTTAGATGAGGCTTGTTCTATTATTGCTGAACAATTAACCTAAAATTAATATTTTTATACTTTCCTTTTCATTTTAAATACATAATGAATACAGAGCTAGGCGTTTTATACTTAATACCAACTACTTTGGGTGATAATGCTCCTTTAGAAGTATTACCTATTTCCGTTAAAAAGATTATTGAGCAAACCAATGTGTTTATTGTTGAAAATGAAAAAACAGCACGACGGTTTATCAAAAAAATAAGTTCGGGGAAATCCCAGTCCGCTATACAAATGTTTCATTTAAACAAGTTTACCAATCCTATAGAGTTGCCAGGATTCTTAGAACCCTGTTTAAGAGGCATTAATGTTGGGCTGCTATCAGAAGCTGGTTGTCCCGGTGTAGCCGACCCAGGCGCAGATATTGTTAAACTGGCTCATGAGAAAGGTGTTAAAGTAGTGCCTTTGGTTGGCCCCTCGTCTATTTTAATGGCGATGATGGGATCTGGACTCAATGGTCAAAATTTTGCATTCAACGGCTATCTTCCAATTGATAAGGAAGAACGGAAAAAAGAAATAAAACGACTTGAAAAACTATCTTTTGAAAATAATCAATCTCAAATTTTTATTGAAACCCCTTATAGAAACAATAAACTATTAGAAGATTTGTCCAACATATTATCGACACATACCCAAATTTGTGTAGCTTGTGATATTAGTTTAACTACCGAATTCATTAAAACAAAAAGTGCGGAAAATTGGAAAAAAAATATGGTAGACCTCCATAAAAGACCTACCATATTTATAATTCATAAAAGCTAGAAATTAAATTGCCTTAGCTTTTCTATTAGGTTTTAAAAATGATGTATCGTAACCCGAAAACTTCTTTAGATAATATGATACAGTGGTACCGTTACCATCGGCAAAATTATTGAGCCCATAGCTTCTTAGATATTTTTTCACATTACCTGGGCCAGCCAAATGTGCTGCTGCCAATATTCCAGACTCAGTTACAAGGACACCATTAATACGTTTTCCTACAAAATTTTTAATATCCTTTCTTAAAATCCACTTATTACGTTGTGCATTAGCTATAAAAGCACGTTCCTGTAACTTTGGGTCTTTTAAAAATTTAGTTGGATTATGTATTCCAATTAATTTTAATGTTCCCTTACCAAATTGGTATTTGCCTAGATAACCAAACCTGTTAACACAAGTATAATCACCTCTAGATTCCTTAAAAGCCAATGCCTCTTTGAAACCTACAAAAGATTTTCCTAAATAGGGAGAAAATGTTTGGGCACTTTCTTTCGATACATCGATATTGCCTGCAATATCTTCATCAAGACCTACACTATAGTTTAGTTCAAGGCCTTCGGTTGAATACTCACTCAAATCTATCGTTTCATTAGATGAAAACGATGCGTACAATAGAACAGAAATTGTAAGCGTCAGGGCTGAATAACTTGCAATATTCTTTATCATAATTTCTAAATTTCTTCAGTGTAATACAATAGTATTTCACTTGAAAATTTGAGCGTGCAAAATTAGATATTTTTTTGTTTTTTTCAAAATTCCTCGTTTATATGCATTTTTTAGTAGTGCAATAGATGAAATACACTGCCATTTTTACTCAATTCTAAGGTTGGAAATGGCACCTTAATTACGTTAAAAACATTAAAAATAGATTTCAAAAAACGCGAATTAGTTTTCAATTCATTCAAATTTACATCAAAACTCAAATAGAATTGCCGTCTTCTATTCTTATTTGTCAACAAATTATTGTCAATATCCTCAACTCCCTGCAACATACCATCAGCGCTGTATCCCAGTGCAAAATTCAACCATTTTGGTATATTAAATTCCTTGAAAAAAGCGTGTAAATTAAAACTTAACCAATAGGTTTGGCCATTGTAGTCCTTTAAAATTTCCTCTAAAAAACCTTCACCCAATTTATCTGGATTTAAACCTGCATATTTAGTTTTGTGAAACGAAAATTTTAAATGAATACGCTGCTCGTTCCATAGTAATTCTTGACCAACATACAACCCAGTGCCTACAGCATTAGCAGCTATATCTCCCCAAGAATAACCCCACTCTGCTGAATAACCATCCAAAATTTCGACAGCTGTTAGAAAACCAAAGCCTAATGTGGCTCCATAAATAAGTTGTTCTTTTTTGCTAACCCCACTCCAATTTAGTAGCTCTGCTCCAACCCTTCCCATTTGGTATGATGCAAATACATGTCCTAGCTTATCCATTTGGAGCCATTGATTATTATCGTTTATGACATGAAACTTAGAACGCTCAAAATCGGAATACCATAATTGGTTTAACCCTATTAATGAAAACGTTACAAAAGAAGCTTCTGAAATAATTACGGTATTTCTACGGGTTATGTTTAACGTGTCTGATGGTTTTAAAAAAGTGTCAAACCTAGATTGGGAAAATGATGTTATACAAAGTAAAAAGAAAAAATACTTAATCAAATTAATCATAATTACCTATTAATTCCCTGAGAAGATAGATATCTATGGTACTCCCTAGCATTCATATTATGCTGAGACAAAGTTTTAGCGAATTTATGGTATCCTAAACGATTAGAATCTGCAACAAAATATAAGTACTTGTGCTTTTCGTAATTTAAAACGGCTTCAATAGCCGAAATATCCGGCATAGCTATAGGCCCCGGTGGCAAGCCAAGATATTTATAAGTATTATAAGGCGAATCTATTTCCTTATGAACATTTAATACACGTTTAATTATTGTGTTTTTATATTTAGGTAATTGATATGCTGAAAACTTAATAGTTGGATCAGCCTGCAAAGGCATTCCAATTCTCATTCTATTTAAATAAACGCCTGCAATCCGCGGTTGCTCACTAGTTTGCTTAGATTCTTCATAAACTATTGATGCCAGAGCGATTACCTCACTAGGAGTCAACCCTAAAGTTTGAGCTTTTTTTAATCGGTCATCATTCCAAAAACGTTTGTATTCTTTTAACATTCTGTCCCTAAACGCTTCTGCTGAAGTATTCCAAAAAAACTCATAACTATTTGGCAAGTACATGCCCAACGCTGTAGCTTCTGTAAAATTGTTTTCAGATAAAAATTTGACATCCTTCATCGCATTAAGTAGAGAAATACTGTCGGCTTCAATTTCATTTGAAACCCTTCCTGCCAATTTTTGCAATGAACTTTGATTGTTAAATGATAGTTTTATTGGTAAATTATTTATCCGTATGGAATTAATAATATCGTTATTACTCATCCCTTTTTTAATGGCATATCTACCTGCCTTAATGTTACCAACATATTTTTTTTGCTTTGCTAAATCATCAAAAGAAGCAATGTCATCCAACAAGGGCTGCAATTGATTTCGAACATCTGTATAAGTAGCATTAGTTGGAATATAAAGGTAAGCCACCTCATTATTAAAAACCGTATTTGGACGTAACATGGCTCTATAAACAAAATTCGCAAAAAAAGCTGCAATTACAAGTCCTACGATGGCGATGGCCCAAAGTATCTTTTTTATATACATTTAACTATTTATAAATTGAAATAAATATTCACCTTTATATGAACCATTAATCAAGTTCCAATCCTTTTTTAAACCAATCTTTTTAAAACCTAATCCAGAAAACAACTTGATACTTGCTTCATTGTCTTCTGAAACATTACAATACAACTGGTGCAATTGCAAATGCGAAAAAGTATAATTCATTAAAAGTTTTAAGGCTTCTTTACTATAACCTTTGCCTCTGTTTTCTTGATCTTTTATCAAAATACCAACCCCCGCCCGGGCATGTTTAAAATCGAAATCGAAAACATCAATTAAACCTAGGGCTTCATGCTTAAAATTTGAAATAACCAACCGTAATTGTTTAGCTTCAAATATATCTTGATGGGCATTTTGTAGATATTGCCTTAAAATATGCTTTGAATAAGGTGTTTGGGTGTTACTGACTTCCCAAATAGCTTCATCATTTTCAATGTCATAAAGGAACACTAAATCTTCAGGCTCCAAAGCCCGTAAATAAATATTTTCACCCTTTAGCGTTGTCATATTATACCCTTAAAAACAAATGATGCAGGGCCAATTAGCCAAACATTTTTATAGACCCCATTGTCAATATCAAAACACACTTGCAATTTACCTCCTTGAACCTCTAAATCAATGTGGCTACTTTTGGTTTGTCCAATTGCATGCATAGCAATAGCTACCGCCGTAACTCCGGTACCACATGACAATGTTTCATCTTCTACGCCACGTTCATAAGTCCTAACCTTAAAAGTTTTATCTGATAATTTCTTAACAAAATTAATATTACTTCCTTTTTGGTAATAAGGTGCACCATAACGTATCCCAGCTCCTTTTGATTTTATATCAAAGTCATCAATAGCATCTTCAAATTGTACATGATGGGGGGAACCCGTGTTCAAAAAAACGTGGTTTGGATGTTTCTCAATTGTATCAACATCCAACATTTGAAGCTTTACATTATTCTTGTCATCAATCTCAGCGTGATGCAACCCATCAATAGCCTCAAAAACAGCCTTATGTTGTATCACACTTAAGTATTTAGCAAAAGCTACCAGACAACGACCTCCATTACCACACATGGAACTTTCGTTTCCATCTGAATTGTAGTAAACCATTTTAAAATCCAATGTGTCATGGTTTTCTAATAGAATAAGACCGTCAGCGCCTATGCCAAAACGTCGGTCACAGAGCGCTTTAACCTGTTTGGTATCTTTTTTGTTAAAACCTTGCTGACGATTATCAATCATCACAAAATCGTTTCCAGTTCCTTGATATTTATAAAACGTTTGCTGCATAATTTGTGTACAAATATAGGAATATTAAACTGTTTTTTTGATGTGTTAAATAGTCGTTAAAGTTGACGTTAAAAATCGTTAAAACATAATAGACAACTCAATAAATATTTAATTTTAATCGTTGTTTTTATAATCTAAATTAATAAGAATTATGAAGAAGATTTTATCGCTTGTTTTAGTTTCGGCTTTAGGTGGTATAATGACCTTGGGAGCCTACAAATTATTTATAGAAGATAACAACCATAATGTTGTAGTTACCCAAAATGAAGCACCAACATTTTTACCCGCCAATAACTTAAGTAGTATTAATAATATCTTAGAGGCACCAGATTTTACAATAGCCGCTGAAAACACAGTAAATGCAGTTGTTCACGTTAAAAACCTAGCTGTTGCTTCCAGACAAATGACTATCCAAGATTTACTTTTTGGAGGTGGTGGTGAACCACAATACAGATTAGGAACTGGATCTGGTGTTATTGTGGACCCAAGTGGTTATATTATTACTAATAACCATGTTATTAAAAACTCTAAAGAATTATCAGTAACACTAAACAATAATAAAACATACGAAGCCGAAATTATTGGTTCTGATCCTGAAACCGATATCGCAGTTTTAAAAATTGATGCCGATGAGGTTTTACCAGTCGTAAATTTTGGTGATTCAGACAATGTTAAAGTAGGTGAATGGGCTTTAGCGGTGGGCAATCCTTTTAATTTAACCTCAACAGTTACAGCTGGAATCATTAGTGCAAAATCTAGAAACCTGGACCCAACTGGTGAAAACATTCATTCCTTCATTCAAACCGATGCTGCGGTAAATCCTGGTAACTCTGGTGGTGCCCTAGTAAATATTAACGGTGACCTAATTGGTATTAATACTGCTATTTCATCACAGACTGGCTCTTATATCGGTTATTCCTTCGCCGTGCCCAGCAATATTGCTAGAAAAGTATTTATGGATATTTTGGAATATGGCAACATACAAAAAGGTCTTTTAGGAATTAAAGGTGGAACATTTAGCAGTGAATTTGCTGACGAAATTGGAGTTAGCTACACCGAAGGGGTTTATATCAGTGAGGTTACCCGCAATTCTGGAGCAGAGAAAGCAGGCCTCAAAAAAGGTGATATTATTAAACAATTGGACAACGTTAAAATTTCAAAATTTGAAGATTTAAGAGGCTTTATAAAAACCAAACGTCCTAACGATGTAGTTAACGTTAAAGTGCTTAGAAATGATGAATTACTATCCATGCCTGTTACTATTTCAGGAAAAGACATTATTCCCGCTGAATTTGTAAAATTTTGGGATATGGAGTTTAAAAACATTCCAAACTCAGTCAAGGAAAAATATGAAATTGAAGGCGTTATAATTTCTAAATCTAAAAATAAAAGACTCTTCGATAGTTTGGGTTTAAGAGATGGTTACATCATTACCGAAATTAATGGTGAAAAAATAGAGTCAATTGGAGATATCACCAAGCTTAAAGAAAAATATGGTGATGATTTTGAGGATCACGTAGAACAGCTCGCTTATTTAACGCCAAATTTACAGCCTAAAGAAGTCATTTTTAGATAATAATACATAAAACATAATAAATTAACCTCGGTAGAATCTTAAAATTTTAGCGGGGTTATTTTTTAGATTTCTACTCTCACTTTGAGCACCCCAATAACTATATTGAAATAACAAATTCAACAACTATTTACACCACAATATCAATTGAAACCTCAACTTTTTTAAATTGAATAAATTTTCTTAAAAATAGGTTACGAAAACGTTTGAAATATGGTATTTTTGCAAAATTTAAACAACACTCAAAATCAATAAAAAATGTATTTTAATGACGCATACGAAAAAGAATTAGCATTTCAGGCAGACCGTAGAAGGGCTACTGTAGAATTTATTAAAATAATAAGTGACCTATGGTATGACAAGTCTATTGAATTGGTGCTTTTTAGAAATCAACTTATTGACAAAAATGTAAGCCAAATTTTAAACCTACACGAATATGCTTGCAAATTTGTACAGAAACCTATCTCTATTTTCGATTCCGTTGAAATTGCTCAAGCTATAAAAACCTTGGATATTCCTCCAGCAAAATTAGACATTGGCAAACTTACTTATGAATTTCATTTAGAAGACAGCAAACACGACAACGTTACCGCTTTTGTGGCTTCAAAACTAAAAGATGCCAATAAAAATAGTGATATAAAACCTAAAGATGTTGTACTATATGGTTTTGGCAGAATAGGACGCTTAGTAGCACGCGAACTTATGGCTCGTACTGGGAAAGGAAGTCAGTTGCGATTAAGAGCCATTGTTACAAGAGGCAATATAACCCCTGAAATACTAGAAAAAAGAGCAGCTTTACTTCGCAACGATTCTGTACATGGCGATTTTTTCGGTACTGTTTCTGCCGATATTAAAAATAATGCGCTTTCCATAAATGGTACAACCGTTAACATCATATCCGCTAACTCACCAGAGGATATTGATTACACTAAATACAACATTAACAACGCTCTAGTTATTGACAATACGGGCGTATTTCGCGATAAATCTGCTTTAAGCAGACATTTAAAATCCAATGGCGTAGACAAAGTATTGTTAACTGCACCGGGTAAAGAGGTTCCTAATATTGTTTATGGTGTTAACCATGAAGAAAACAATCCAGACAAAATCAATATCTTCTCTGCAGCATCATGTACTACAAATGCTATCACACCTGTTTTAAAAGTTATGGAAGACTCGTTTGGTGTAAAAAGTGGACATATTGAAACCATACACGCCTATACCAACGACCAAAATTTAGTAGATAATTTTCACAGTAAATACCGTCGTGGTCGCGCCGCTGGTTTAAACATGGTCATTACCGAAACGGGAGCTGGAAAAGCCGTATCCAAAGCCCTGCCAAGTTTGGAAGGCAAGTTAACCTCCAATGCTATTAGGGTTCCTGTCCCTAACGGTTCTTTGGCAATTTTAAACTTGGAATTAGAAAGCGAAACATCCTTGGAGGGATTGAATACCATTTTAAAGAAATACGCTTTGGAAGGTGACCTTGTTGAACAAATAAAGTATGAGCTAAGTGATGAATTGGTTTCCAGCGATATATTAGGTTCTTCGGCACCATCAATTTATGATAGTAAAGCGAGTATTGTTAGGAAAGATGGTAAAAATGTTGTGCTTTATGTTTGGTATGATAACGAGTATGGCTACAGCCATCAAGTTATTAGACTTGCCAAATACATTGCTAAAGTTAGGCGGTACACTTATTATTAGAAATGGGCAACCCTTTTACTGTTTGTCAAAATATTATTTATAGAAAAATTTAAAACAACCAAAAATCCAATTTAATTTTTACCCCAAATATCACTAGCGTCCAAAAGTTTTAATTTTAAAGTAGCCTGAGAATCCCGTATTTTAGATTTGTGATAAAAAAATACGAATTATGGGACTCTTCA
>NZ_JAIOUU010000017.1:0-60811 GCF_019931125.1 Aestuariivivens sp. NBU2969 | reverse complement strand
GACACCATCTTCAATAATCTCATATGTAGAATGGTTGAGGCTAAAGCTATAAATCAATCAAAATTGGTAGGTAACTAAATGCTGACCTCTATAAATTAAAATTCATTTCTATTGTTTGGCCATAAGCCCTTGGATTCATTCAATATAAATCAAACCAAAGGTGAAGCGTAGTAAGGTTTTATTTTTTGAAAACAAAAAACCTACTTTCGTTTTCTTCGGTTTACGACGTAAACAATAATTAAAACCAAAGCCAGTAAAAGAAATAAACCGTTTCCGCTTAAAAAGGACATGATATCCATAAATTATTCTTTGTTAATTCGCTTTTTGTTATATCTGTATAAAGCATAGGCAAATATGACCAATACCACAAAAGGCAACATAGAGCCAATAAACACCCCTATTTCATAATTTTTGTCTGGTGCATTTTTAATTTTCTCTTCAATATTTACCTGCTGAATTAGGGTTAATAGTATTGACATAACCTTATTATTTATGATACAAAGTTAAGGGTTTTGTGAAAGTGGTATAAACGTTTTCCTAAATTTTATGATTAGAGGGACTCCTCGCGCAATAATCCATAGCATAATGGCAACGAAAATAGCGTAGAGTTTATAATCTAAATTATGGAGAAAGAACAATACGGGTAGAAATACAATAAAGGTAGAAAACAATAATACATTTCGTAAATATTTCATTTTACCAAGTCCTTTAAAGATGCCATCAAAAATAAAAGCCAATGTACAGAAGGGTTGCATGAGTAGTACCAACCAAAAAATATTGTAAAATGCCGTTAAAACAGCAGGGTCTTTGGTGAAAATTTTCCCGATAGGATAATAAATTAAAGCTCCAATACACCCTAAACCAATGCCAACAATAACACCATATTTAATAAGCTTGTTGCTTAGTGCTATAAGCATTTTATATGCTTTTGCACCAAATAATTTTCCCGATAGAATATTACCAGCACTAGCATACCCATCTATAATAAACGCTCCCAAAAACCATAGGTTTATAGCAATGGTATAGGCAGCAATATATTCTGCACCGTAACTGGTGGCAAAGGCACTGGCATAATAAAGGGTAACGTTTAGGGCTATGGTCCTAACAAACAGATTAAGAATCATTAAAACAAACCGCTTTATTTCATGATGAAAAGGAAACCTTGGTATTAAGGGAATATGGGTTTTTTTTAACAAGTAGTAAGTGGCAACTACTGCCATAACCAGTTGGGCTATTACACTGGCATAGGCAGCACCTTTAATGTTCATGGCGGGGATATAACCATCTATGCCATATACCAAAATAACATCCAATACAATATTGGTAACTGTTCCAATAAGGGCAATAACCATGGGGTAATAAGTGTTTTGCAAGCCACGGAAAGCGCCAAAAACGGCAAAGGTAAATAAGGTAAACGGAAACCCGAGCACACGTATTTTATAATATACTACCGAATATTCCAAAATTAAATGGGATGCATTGTAAAGTTTAAAAATCCCTCTTGCAAAAGGGTATGTTGTAGCAATTATAATCAAACTTAAAGAAGTAACAATAAAAATGGCTTGCGCAGGGAGGTTTTTAATCTGCTCTAATTTGTTAGCTCCAACATATTGTGACACAATGGAAGAGATTGCACTTCGTGTTTGCCCCAAGACCCAAATAAGCATGGAGATAAAGGTGGTTACAATACCCACAGCAGCGAGAGACGCTGTAGCATTAACACTTATGTTACCAACAATAGCGGCATCGGTAAGTGATAAAATGGGTTCGGACACTCCAGATATTAAAGCTGGAATGGCCAGTTTATTAATGTATTTAAAGTTTATGTTAGTATCCACAAGACCAATTCGTAACAATAGAATGGAAATTCACTTTGTTTAGGAAAGTAAATGTCCCCTATTTTTTTATAGCTACGAAGTTCGTAAAATTTTAAGTTTCTGTGGTTTTGTGAAAACGTGTCTAATCTTATGGATGCATAGTTATTTTTTATGGCATAGGCTTCGGCATACTTCATAAGTTGTTGTGCATAACCTTTGCCCTGATGGTTGGGATGGATTGCTAAGCGGTGAATATAGATGTTTTTTTTATTTTCTGTTAACCATAAAACAGGTATGTATTCTTTGTCCATAAATGTTGAAATGGTAATGCATCCAATAACGGTATTTTCAATTTCCAGCACATATAATTCGCCCCGTTGAACATCTTTAACAAAAGCAGGTTTATTGGGATAGTTGTCATTCCATTGAAATATATGTTTGGCAATCATGTTTAAAGCACAGGCTTTTGTTATCAATAAGATATTATCTATATCTTTAACGGTTCCCTTGCGAATCATTTTAATTTATACTTTTGCATTACAGTTTACCAAATTAGGCTTTTTAAATGATTTTTGGTGAATAATTTAAAACACTAAATAAACAAAATGAAAAACATTTTAGTTCCTGTTGGCTCTTCTAAAAATGCATTAAGCCATTTACAATATGCTGTAGATTTTGCCAAGATTTTTGGCGCAAAACTTTTTGTGGTACAAGTATATAATGTATATACCAAAGCGGGTACAATGATTAAGGTGGATCATATTATAGAACGTGAAAGTTTAGAGTTTTTAAATACTTTGGTATCGAAAATCGAGACCAAAGGTGTTGAGGTTATTGTTAAAACCTTGAAAGGAAAATTAATCGATACTTTGGAGTTGGCTTGTAAGGCTGCAGAAGTTGATTTAGTTTTAATTGAACCCAGGACTAATTCTATTAGAGATGAAGTGTTTTTAGGCAAAACTTCGGGAAAGATTATAAAGCAAATGCAAGTTCCGGCACTTATTGTTCCAGAGGGTTATAGCTTTTCACAACCTTCCAATATTTTAATGGCTATTAAATCGGCTATTATTAAAAAAGAAGGCGTGCTTAATCCTTTAAAGGATATTAAAACACGTTTTAATGCAGTAGTAGATTTACTATTGGTAAAAACACCATATTATAAGGAAGGAGATTTTAACGTAAATGATGATTTAAAATCGCTAGTGAACAATATTACTAAAACTGAAAATGCGACCACATTTCATGGGGTATTACGTCATTACGAATCACACAACCCCGATATGTTATGTGTGGTAAGACGAAAACGCGGATTTTTTACAAAAAAATGGGAAAAGAACACCATTCTTAAGAAAGCCTTTCACAGTACCATCCCTGTTTTGGTGTTAAGCGGGATGAAATAATTTCTTCTAGGGGTGGGTTCTTTAGTTTTTAAACTGTTAAACCTCTTTTTGTAGCTGTGCGATATGCGTAATTTTTTTCTTTTGTTAAGTTTTTCGGTTGTAAGTTTGTCTAAAATTTTAGTTTAAAGGGTTCTGAATACCGTCTGGTGAATTTGTCATTTTTGCACATAATGTTTAAAATTATGTAGCCTTTATTCAGGACGGGTCAGCCCTTACACAACCTGAGAGTTCCAAACTATCACTAAGGTCGTAGCCTACAATTTTACGAGAATACGCATCGGTAATAAGAGCCAGGTAGCAAAAGCCTCTTACTGTTCTAATGTATGTTATATCGCTTACCCAAACTTGGTTAGGTTTTGTGACTTCTACATCTTTAATGATGTTCTTGTACTTATAAAACCTATGCAATGAATTGGTTGTTCTAGAGCTATATTTCTTTCTAAGTGTAAGCATATTGTGTTTTCTAAGGATGTTGAACAGGGTATCCCTACCGGCTTTAAGGTTTGCTTTAGTGAATTCCTCATCTAAAGCTTTAGCAAGTTTACGAACGCCTTCTCTGGGAAGGGATCTGCGTCTTTTTTGTACTATTTGAATAATCTGTTGTTCCAGTTTTAATCGCTTATCGGCTCTATGTTTATACTTATAATAAGCATCACGTTTAAGGCCGAAACATTTACAAACAGTAGTTAAGGAAGCAAATCCCTTGGTTTTTTCCTTAGCTTTAATTAGGGCTATATATTTAGCTTTTTTTTTAGATCGGTTACGGATTTATATCCCAGTTGTTCCGCAGCCACTTCCAGGTATGAATCCAGTACTAAGGCGTCCAGATCCTTTTTAAGCAGCAGTTGCTTTAACTGTTTGATTTCCTTTTGGAGTTCTTTGATTCGTGTTATTTCGTCTTTGGTTTCCACTTTTATTCTGGTGTTCATCAGGTTTTTACGGTTGTACTTCCTGATCCATTCGTTAATGGTGGTAGGGTTTATTCCGTAGAGTTTGCCCAATTGGTTCTTGTTTAGTTTTCCTGTGGTAAGTTCGTCTAAAATTTTCAGTTTAAAGGGTTCTGAATACCGTCTGATTACTTTGTCATTTTTATACATAATGTTTAAAATTATGTAGCCTTTATTCAGGACGGGTCAATATTATGCACAACGTGTTCGTGTGATGGCTAGTTGCGTTGGCTAGCTTAAAGATACTAAACTATCACGAACCAGAGGAAAATCCGTAGGATTTTCCGAGTACACAATGCACGAGCAATTAGTTATACACGTTGTTGGCATTTCGTTGTTTATATTCAGACTTTAAGTTTTTGTTGGCATTCGTTAATATCTATGATGCTTTTGAGTTTTTGGAGATCCCAAGAGCTCCAATTCCGAGTGCAATAATTTGAATTAAATAAGGAAATGTATACATCACTGAGTATAATGAGCCAAATGCTGTGCCCCATATTCCAGCTCTTTCATAGCTTAGGTTACTATTGATGTAATTGCTAATTGAAAAGGCTATTATCAAGGCAACTAAACTAAGCACGCTTACGATTACGATTTTTATCTGGGGTAGATTTTCTACATTTTTCAATTTGAAAAGAATAATGCCAATAGTGATTATGAGTAATAGAAAATAACCTTTGAAGGCGTAGTTACTGATTTTAATCTGTAATGTCTTATGCAATTGATCTTTGTCTTTAGCTTCTGAAATTGTTGGTATGATTTCATTACCATCCATGTCCCAGAACCTGTGATAAGAATTGTTAACCCCATATCCTATTTCCTCCTTAATGTTACCATTTTCGTAATAATAAGTTTTAATATTATTCTCATAATCATAATGTGATATTTTTTGTCCAACGCTATTATATTTAGTTTGACCGGTAGTCTCCCATCTATTCCCTATAAGTGTCTTATAAGCTACCAGTTTACCTGTAACCTGCCCCTCTTTATTAGTTAAGAGGTCCCATTCAGTTACTCTTGATGTATCCTTAATACCATCATTATAATATGTAATATAACCAGCAAGCCCATGAGAAACTGTTGAAAGATTAACTCCCGTAAAAGGCACATCAGATCCAATTTTATACAGCAACTTTCCTTTTATTTCAGTTTGCTCTGTTTCTAATGTATCCGAGTATTGATCGACTTGACCCAATAATTGAGTGGGAAGAGCTAGAAGGATTATTATGAGATATTTCATATGAGTTTTAGCGGTCTAATGAATGCCAACGTAGGGATATGTTTACTGGTGTATATACCCCTACTATATATACACCAAAAGGTGTGTTTATTTAATATATTTTAAAGATAAGTCCTACAATTCATTTATCATAATTATTTAATGCCCAATTTGTAACAAAAAATAAATGATGGTGGGTTTTTGGTGGTGGGTTTTTGCATTAAAATGCATACATTTGCATGGTTTTGAAAGTAAATGCACTTTTATTAAAATAAGTCTAAACACTTGCAAACACTGTAAATACAGTCATTGGGGATGTAGCTCAGTTGGCTAGAGCGCTTGACTGGCAGTCAAGAGGTCGTCGGTTCGAGCCCGATCTTCTCCACTAATCCACCGCATTTGCGGTGGATTTTTGTTTTGTTTCGCGCGAGAAGCCTGTCCTGAGCAGAGCCGAAGGGAGCCCAATCTTCTCCACAGCAATAGAAAAGCTTTCGAGGAATTGAAGGTCTTTTTTATTTTAAAAAGTTAATGATTTTATAGGTTGCAGTTAGCAACAAAGTGGACATTTTCTTTTCCAACCATGGATGATGAGCCCCAAAAACATGATTGGCTCCCTCAACAATATGTAATTCACTATTGTTGTTCCATTTATGGAGCTGGTAAGCTTCATCGATAAGCACACTGGTGTCGGCATTACCATGAACAATTAAATATGGAATTTTTAAATGTGAAACAGCTCGTTTAATGTTTAATCGTTCTTTATTTGCTATAAAATCTTCATAAAACTGATAGTAATGGGGCATTTGTTGTTTTGTGCGTCCGTTTAATACATATTTTACGCCCTCGGTTTTCCATTGTTCCAAATCGCCTATGGTAGCCGTTCGCTTTCCAAAATCGCAAACACCAGCGAGACTTACTACTTTTTGTATACGGGAATCTTCCTCGGCTTTTATAGTCACAATACCGCCTCCCCGACTGTGCCCGATTAAGCCAATGTTTTCTAAATCACCTATGGGTTTGATGGGGTCATTATTAAAACACCAATCAATTACGGTTTCTAGGTCGTCCAGTTCTTTAGTATAATTATTTTTGCCGAAAGCATCCAAATCGGGGAAATCTATAGGTTGTTCTACTGTGCCGCCATTGTGTGAGAAATTGAATTTTATAAAACAAAAACCCGCTTCGGCAAATGCATTGGCCATTAAATCCCAAGCGCCCCAATCCTTAAACCCTTTATAGCCATGACAAAATATGACTATAGGTTTTGGTGAGTTGTCTTCAGTATAAAAAACATCGACCAATATCGGTTTGTTATGTTTGCCTTCAATAATTATGTTTTTTTGGATGGTCATCATTAAACTTCTTTTTCAACAAAATCAATAGTCGGATTACAGATTTCAACAATCAGTTTTTTAAGTTCAGTTTCAAAATGGGAGAGGGTTTCTTGAGTAATTAAAGCCTCTTTTCTAGCTCCATAACCTGCTTTATCTTTTTTTGTAAACTTAATAAATCCTGAATTTAAGTTCTTAAACGATATAATTCCAGCTTCTATTGGTAATTTTATATGGTTAGATTGTGACATCATATAGGAATAGGTAAGTACTTGGAAGCTCTTACTGTATTTAGTATAGTCTGTAGTAAGATCTTCCCAATCGACAATTTCTACCTGATTTTGCTGAACGTTTCCCGTTTTATAATCTATAAGCCTAACCATACCATTGTATTCATCTACTCTATCAACTTTGCCAGTTAGGTTAATGGGAAATCCTAACTCTGGAATATTAATGGGGACTACATTATTGACCTCAATAGCTAAAATCTTTATGGTATTTCCAGCTTCCAGTTGTTTTAATTCCAAGTCTAAAAAATTCGCAACATAACGTTTGGCAATTTCAAAGATGATTAAGTTTTTGCCCTTGGTAATATCACCAGCTTTATATTCCTTCTTAAAATGAAGTGTAACTGTTTTGGAAATATTGGATTTATGAGCTTTGATGATTTCAGGTGTTAGAAATTGTCCCTCTAATGGCTTATAAAACGCTTCCAAAGTATTGTGTACTACCGTTCCCAAAGTGTTTGCTGCAACGGTTTCTTCAACGTCTTCGAGCTCTTTTATACCAAGTACTTTTTCATAATAGAAGTCTATTGGATTTCTTATGTAATTTGTTAGCGATGATGGTGAAAATCCTTTTTCTGCAATAGATTTTAAAGTAGTTATAACATCGCTGGTTTTTTGTATGCTATTCGGCAAAGATTTAATTATTGGTACCTCTGGAGCAATAATATTATGATTGATGTTGTGAATGTTTTCTATTTCCAATTGGGTAATAAAACGACTTTTTTCGCCGCCGACCAGCACATCAGCTTCGGTGTTGTACAAGATGTAAACATTCTTTGCACGCTGTAACAGTCTATAAAAGTGATAGGTGTAAACGGCATCCTTCTCTTTAAAGGTGGGTAGATTGTTTTCCAATTTAACATCGAAGGGAATAAATGAGTTGTTGGATTTACCTGCTGGTAATAGGCCTTCATTTACAGATGAAATAATAACCGTTTCAAAATCCAATACCCGTGATTCCAGCATACCCATAATTTGCAAGCCCTGTAATGGTTCTCCTTGAAAATCTAAAGTTTCAGAAGCTAAAATTTCTTTATAGACCCCATATAAGGCTGAAACATCTTTAATGTGGTGATATGTTGTATTAAGCCTAGAAAGTTCATTAAATAGGGTGTTAAAACGGAATAGATATTCTAAAGCAAGGAGGTTTGATGATTTGTTTTTGTCTAGGTGTGTTTTTAATAATAGAATTAAAGCGGTGCAGTTTTCAATTACTTGTTCAATGGATGTGTCCCAATCCAAGAAAAGAATATCCAATAACTCATGACACTCTGTAACCATCTCCTTTAATTTTGTAAGAGTAACATATACCAAATTAGTATTGTTAATGGTATTAATGATGCTCAAGGCATGATCTACACCTTCAACTATAAACAAAGGCCTAATAAATTGGTGGGATAGTATTTTAATAAGATCCTTAAAATAAAATGTTTTGGAATCCTTTTTATGGATTTCTAATAAGGTTTGAAATAAAGAGGCTAAAGGAACGGACTTTAATGGCAATCCCATAGTAATGTTTAATGCACCAATATTTTTAGGTAAAGAATTTAACACTGGAATTAATAGGTTTTCATCTCCTAAAACAATGGCTGTATTTTGAAAAGAAGGATTTTCTTCTTGGAGATCCTTAAGAATGTTGCCAATATATTTGGCCTGGCCAACTTGTTTTGGAATGCCATATATGGATATGTTCTTTGGTTTACTATAATGGCTGGTTATCCAGTTAAAGGGTTGATGTGAAAAGTAATTCCATTTCGTTTTATGTTGCCTTGTAAAAAATCCTGCATCGTGTATCCTGTTTTCAATAAAAGTGGCGTCTATGTCCCAATAGATTTGAGCTAAATTATGTTCCAGTAATTCTTCAATTATTTTTTTTTCTGCTGTGTTAAGTGCATTAAATCCTAAAAACACATGGCTTTTGTTTCCATTATTTTGAATGTATGCATTTAGATTTTCAACAGCTTTGCGATACATCAATCCTTGATATCCTGAATTTTCATCTAACATAGATTGAGTAAAATCGTTGTAATAACTATTGAGTTTATTCCAAAAAGACAGGTATTTTTTGATGAAATCGGTTTGAGGTGTTTCTAAAGACCAATGTTGATGCTCAACTTCTTTAATAGCACTTAAGTAGTTGAATATTTTTTCCTGCGGAATTAAATAACGATCAATTTCGTTAAAATCCTGTAATAAAAGCTGTCCCCATTTAGTGAAAGATTCAAACGACTCTAAGTCTTCTTTTGGCGTTAATTGTTTATAGCTATTATAAAACAGAAAAAGAAGTTCTGTGTTTGGGATTTTTTTTAATGCTGATAAGTCTTCTACAAATTCTTCTATACTCAATATTATTGGAGAAAATATAGGTCGATTAATAAATTTGTGGAGTTGATGTTTTAAAAAAAGCCCTGCTCTTTTACTTGGTAAGATAAAAGTGGTTTCGGTGAGATTTGTTTGTTTTTCTTTTAAGTCTGTTAAAACATCAAAAATAAATGTCCTCATTATATAAAAATAAAAAACGCTTCGGATTTCCGAAGCGTTTTTCTACTTATTTTATTTTGCTTTAGCTATTAATTATTTAGCTAAATTAATTTCAACACGTCTGTTATTAGCTCTACCAGCTCTAGTTTTGTTTGTATCGATTGGTTTAGACTCTCCGTAACCAAGTGCAGATAATCTAAATTCATCTATACCATTTTTAACTAAGTAATCTTTTACAGAAAGGGCTCTGGCTTCAGATAAAGACTGGTTAAGTTTCTCGCTACCAGTACTATCTGTATGGCCTTCAACTGTAAATTTAGCTGTTGGGTATTCATTAAGGATACCGATAATGTCTTTTAATACAGTTTCAGATTGTGATTTGATAGAAGATTTACCAAGGTCGAATAAAATGGTTTTAGCGTACTCATTCAATGTTTTTTGAATTTCAGCAGTAACTTCAGGACAACCATTATTAGCTACAGTACCTTTTACGTCTGGACACTTATCGTCTTTGTCTAATACACCATCACCATCGGTATCTGGCCATGGGCAACCTTTGTTAGCAGCAGGACCAGCAGTGTTAGGACAAGCATCGTCACCATCGGTTACACCATCACCATCAGCATCTGGACATCCAGCTAAAGCTTTTAAACCAGCAACAGAAGGACAATTGTCATCTTTGTCAGCAACACCATCGCCATCAGAATCTGGGCAACCATTAAATTCAGCAGCACCAGCTTCGTTAGGACAATCGTCTTTAGAATCTTCAATACCATCACCGTCAGAATCTGGACAACCATTGAAAGCTTCTAGACCAGCAACATCTGGACAAGCATCATCCTTATCGTAGATGCCATCACCGTCTGTGTCTGTTCCTCCAAATTTAATAGCGATACCAGCAGTATGTTGGAAATGGGTTTGTAAATAGTCTTCAAAAGCATGTTTGTATGCAGACTGGATAGTAAAACCAACATTTTCACTAAACCATAGATTGAAACCTAAAGTACCGTTTAAAGTACCAGCACCAATTTCGTCAACCCAAGTGTAACCACCACCTACACCTATATAAGGCTCAAAAGTGTTCCAATCAAAGGCTTGACCTAGACTATATTTAATAGTTCCGTCAACGGCATAGTAAGATAAATCATCTACAGACATAGCGTCTCCGTTAGCATCTTCTCCCCAATTTTCAATTTTATTTATTGAACCAGCAACTCCAAAAGAAAAGCCGTCTGATAAATATTTAGAAACTGAAATTGTAGATAGGGACGGTAAGATGTTGTAGTTGTCTACATCAAAGTACTTACTAAAAATAGTCTCACTAAAAGGAGCACCATCTCCAGATGGGTAAGCGTCTACTGCGTTTGCACCAATATTAATTTGCCATGGGTTGTTTTTGTCTTGCGCATCTACGTTGCTATACCCAAGTACAAGCAACATTGCGAATAACAATCTGCTAAGATTTTTCATATTCAAAAGTTTAATTTTTAAGTGTTAATCGTAAACAAAAGTAAGTTGTTAATATTTATTAACAAAGACAAATATATAAAAATATTAAAGATTCGATTAATCCATAATGATTATAAATTTAACTTATATACTATATAAATACGATTAAATACAATAATCAGATGTTGTAATTGTATAAAAAACAAATTTTTTTTGTGCAAAAAAGCTTTCATAAAAGATGTAATAAAGTAGGTTATTGAGTTTTATACCTGTTCAATAGAAATGTTTTTATTTATATAAACCAAAAACTTACCCATAACGCTATACCCCATGCTTTCTAACAGATCTTGATAAAGTTGTAATTGCTGCTTGTGCAATTTGTCCGATGTCCCAGTCTTATAATCAATAATTACAGCTTCGTTGTTAGAGTTTATTACGACACGATCTGGCCTAAGAACAATATTTTGATTGGTAATAATATCTTGTTCATTATAAATGGTTTGATTCTCACCGTAATAGGTGCTTAATATGGGATGTTGTACTATATTTAAAACGTTTGTTTTTAAGGATTTAGCTTGTTGGTTGTTTATAATTCCTTGATAGGTATAGTTTTCAATTATAATATCAATATCATCTTTTGTAAGTATTTGGGACATTATTTCGTGTACTAAATTTCCTTTTTCTATTGCTTTTTCTTGATGTGTATCCCATAAAAGACCTGATTTTGTAACAATTTTTATGTTATGGTCTTTTTTGTTTGTTGAAATAAATTCTAAAGCAGCTTTGGGTCGTTTTGGTAATATACTCTTTTTGTGTTCTCTTACAGGATTTCCAAAGCTATATGTTAATTGGGAGTTTTTCCATACATTAAGGTGCTGTAAATAATTGATAAACATACCTGAGTATTTTTTATTCTTACTTTCTTCATTTAAAGCACTATCATTTTTGGAAATGATATAGAGCTGTTCTTTAGCACGTGTTAAAGCCACATACAAAAGGTTTATATTGTCTAACTCCTGTTCTGCTTTGTGTTTATTGTATATGGCCTTACCAGTATTGCCATATTGCTCAAAATCCTTATTAAAATTAAGTAGGGCGTGGGTAAAGCCAAAGTATTTTTCTGGATTTAAGGGAAACCATTCTTGTGGGTCTCGTTCCAAATAAAGGTTTAAATCGGCATAAGGAAAAATTACTACGGGAAACTCTAAGCCTTTAGATTTATGAATGGTCATTATCTGTATGGCATTAGTTTCTTTAGGAGAGACCACGGAAAGGGTTTCCTTCTTTTTATTGAAGTAATCTAAAAATAACTGTAAATCGGAGCCATATTTTTGAGAAAACTCCAAAACCAAATCGAGATAAAATTGTATATAGGCATTGGAATGTGGTATTAATTTAAATTCCCTAACAATAGCTTCAACCAAATCATATAGCGGAAGCTGTAATAATTCATTAAAATTTATAGATACACCATAAACTTCTATACTTTTAAAGAATTTTGAAAGTGAAAGGTTTATATGTTTTGTAAAAAAGGTATGCTTATCATCTTCATTAAATAAACAGGCCAAATGATTTAAAACGGCAACTTTTACTATGTAGTCTTGAGGTTGTGTTAAAAGTGCCAACACATTATTTATAAAAATAACTTCAGCCGAACTGGAAAGCATTAATCCATCTTCAGAAATGACATCTATATCATCCTGAACCGATAAAAATAACGCCAAGTTCTTTTCGTCCTTTTTGAAGCGTGTTAAAATGCAAATATCTTTAAGTTGATACCCATTTTGTAAACAGTGCTTAATGGTTTGTGAAGTCTTATTAGCATATAATTCGTTTTTATCATCTTCTTTTTCAATGTTTAAAAATGATAATTCCACATACCCTATGTCTTTTTTAGTAGGGTTTTGGTGAGAGTTTACATATAGGTTTTTATAATTATTGTTGCTAAAAACGGAGTTTGATAAAAACTTGAAAAATCCATTGTTAAAAACAATTATTTCTTTTGAGCTACGATAATTAGATTCAAGATTATTAACGTCTTGTTTTATCTGAAATGGTTGAGAATTTTCAGTAAATAAGTCTATGAATTGTTCTGCCTTTCCGCCGCGCCATCTATAAATAGCTTGTTTGGCATCACCAACAATCATGGCGCTTCCATTTTCAGACGACAATGAATTGTCCAAAAGAGGAATTAAATTTTCCCATTGCATTATTGAGGTGTCCTGAAATTCATCAATAAAATAATGCTTTAACTTCTCTCCTAATCGTTCATAAATAAAAGGGGTAGGCTGGTCTTTAATCTGGGCGCTTACCACACTGTTAAATTCAGAAATTAATAACTTGTTCTGTTCCGCTTTAAGTTTTTCTAATTCTTTGTTGATGACGTTTAACACCGATAAAGGTGTTATGTTTTTATAAAAAGCTATTAGAAATTTAAGTTGAAAGACATCTCGTTTGGTGTCGTAAAATGTATTTACCAATTGAGATTGAATATCGTCTATAATAACAGCAACAGCATTGGCAACACGTTTTGGGTATAAGGTCTTACTGTCTAGATCTTCTTGCCATTTAGCATTAAAATTAATATCGAAATTTTTATTTTTAAGATTATTAAAATGTTTGGGAAGATAACTTGAAGAAAAATCATTGTATTCTAAACCTGCTTCAGAGATTAGGGTTAAAGTTGCATTTGATTTTTGCACAATTTGCTCCTCTAAGCCTTTTATTGAATTAATTAAATGTTTCTTAAGAACTTTAAAGTCGGACAAGCTTTTATTAGATAAGTTTTTAACCAACATTGCGTCATTTTCGTTAAATAAGAGCTTTCCAATTTTATTAAAATCGTAAGCAATATCCCAGCTTTTATCATCATCAGCCTTTTCAATGGCAAAATCTACCAATACCTTTGTAAGATCTTTATCGTTTCCTGCACCATTAATTAAACTGTTTACAGCTTCATTTAAAAGAGACTCTTGATCCAGTTCCACTTCAAAATTTAAAGGCAATTTCAAGTCATATGCAAAGGTCCGTATTAATCTATGTGTAAAACCATCAATAGTTGAAATGTTAAAAGCAGCATAATTGTGTACAATAGTGTTTAATAATTTTTGTGATTTTATATGAAGTTGTTCCGGATCTAATCCCAATTCACAGCAAACCGCATGAAACATGTCATTGGGGCTTTTAATAATACTCTTATTGGAAAATTGTTTGAGTGTATCTATAATACGCTCTTTCATTTCAGCTACGGCTTTATTGGTAAAGGTTATGGCCAGTATGTTTTTAAAAAGAAATAAATCCTTGGAGCCAAATAGTATTTTTAAATATTCTTTTACAAGTGTAAAAGTTTTGCCACTACCGGCAGAGGCATTATAAACTTTAAAAGAGGTGTTTTTTTGCATTCATTAAATTTAATTAAAGATAAAAACTATTAATGGTTGGATAACAATTTATTATTTTTAATTGACCTGTTTTATGTGTAATTTTGAAATAAATTAAATACTAATATTTTAAAACAAAAAAATTATGGCTTTTGAATTACCGGAATTAGGATATGCATATGATGCTTTAGAACCACATATAGATGCCCGAACAATGGAAATACACCACTCAAAGCATCATGCAGGATATACCAACAACTTGAACAATGCTATTGCAGGAACAGACTTAGAAGGAAAATCTATTGAAGATATACTTGCTAATTTGGATATGGGTAATGCTGCAGTAAGAAATAATGGAGGTGGATTTTACAACCATTCTTTATTTTGGACAGTAATGAACCCCGAAGGTAAGGGCTATCTTTCGGGAGAGTTAAAAGATGCTATTGAAGCAGCTTTTGGTTCTAAAGAAGGTTTCATGGATGTCTTTTCCAAGGCTGCAGCAACTCGTTTTGGTTCAGGTTGGGCATGGTTGTGTGTGCATAAAGGTGGTAAGGTAGATGTGTGCTCTTCACCAAACCAAGATAACCCGCTTATGCCAGGTGTCGGTTGTGGAGGAACACCTATTTTAGGTATAGATGTATGGGAACATGCATATTATTTAAACTACCAAAACCGTCGCCCAGATTATATTAAAGCGTTTTTTAATGTGATTAATTGGAATGAAGTGGAAAGACGCTATGCTGAAGCAAAGTAAGCAGCGAACCAATTTTTCCAATGAGGAAATTGGGTAAGTCGTTTAACCTGAGCGGAGCCGAAGGATCTAAACAAAAAAGGAGGCCGTCTGAAAAGTCAAGACAGCCTCCTTTTTTATTCAGGTATCGAAGGGTTTTTTCTAATCTACAATTCTTAAGAACCTGAAAAAACTTTTCAGGGCCTATTTTTTGACTTTCTTCCTGGAGATTAAAATGAAAAAGGTGAACTTTCGTTCACCTTTTTGCCCCAAATCTACCATAAACTTAACCTACTTATGTTATGGTGATGACAAATTTACATCATAACAACAGTTTAATAAAATAATTTAGGTAAACTACTAATATATTGGCTTAATGGGGTTTAGGGTTTTAAACACCTTATAACAGATCAATTTAGATAAATGTATTTATGAATAAATTAAAGCATAAAAAAAGGTGAACGAAAGTTCACCTTTTTAGCCCCAAATCTACCATAAACTTAACCTACTTATGTTATGGTGAATCGAATATATAGGAGTCTTTTGCTACCAAGAAATATTTTAGTTGAAATACAAATATATCGGCTTAAAAGAATATGGGTTAAAAGAAGTTGATTAGGAAGAATTGAATAAAATATTTTAGGAAAAATGCATAAAAAAAGGCGAACGAGTGTTCACCTTTTTTTGCCCCAAATCTACCATGAACTTAACCTACTTATGTTATGGTGATACCAAAGTAAATCTAAAAAATAGAAATTGCTCATTTTCTAGATGAACGGCATTTTTTTTAGTTTAAATGTTGTTTTTTATGGATTAAATGCCAACTTAGAAAAAATCATTAAATTAATAAGCACGTTCTTTATTGCCTTCATAAAAGTTGATAAAAGCGCGATTCACAACCCTATTTCCACCAACGGTCGGGTAGTTACCTGTAAAATACCAATCACCTAAGTGGTTTGGACAGGCTTTATGTAGATTTTCAACAGGTTGGAATATTATTTTTATCTCTGCTTTTACGCTTTTATCGCTTAAAAGTTCAGCTGCTTTGTCAGATATTTCTTGATCAGTAAACGGATCGTAAATTTCTTTTACAAAATTCTTTACATTTTTATCTGCCAAGTCAGTTTGTTCTAAACACTTTTGATAAACTTCTTCTACAATGTGGTATTTGTTCCTGTCTTTTAAAAGTGCCAATGCGGCCCTAAAGGCTATTAAGGTTTCTAGATTGGCCATATCAATACCATAACAATCCGGATAACGTATTTGAGGAGCCGATGAAACAATTACAATTTTTTTAGGGTTTAACCTATCTAGCATTTTAATGATACTCTTTTTTAAAGTTGTACCGCGAACAATGCTATCGTCGATAATGACCAAATTATCATTGGGTTTAATAACCCCATAGGTAACATCATAAACGTGAGCTACCAAATCATCCCTACTACTGTCTTCAGTGATAAAGGTTCTTAATTTAACGTCTTTTATGGCTATTTTCTCAACTCTCGTTCTTTCTGATAGTATTTCAGTAACCTTTTGCGCTGATAAAGAACGTTGCCCACTTAAAATAGCTGCTGTTTTCTTCTTGTTTATAAAGGCCTCAGCAGTTTCAATCATTCCAAAAAAGGAGGTCTCAGCTGTGTTGGGAATATATGAAAATACAGTATTTTTTGTATCTTCATCAATAGCTTCCAAAACTTTGGGCATTAATAATTTACCCAGCATTTTTCGTTCTTGGTAAATTTCAGCATCACTTCCACGGGAAAAATAAATACGCTCAAAAGAACATGATTTTCTTTCTAGTGGTTCGAGTATTTTTTTAATCGATACTTTTCCTGACTTTTTGATGATAATGGCATGTCCAGGATCTAATTCTTTAACCTCTTCAAACGGAACATTAAAAACGGTTTGTATTACTGGCCGTTCTGATGCTACAACAACCACTTCATCATCTTGGTAATGATAGGTAGGTCTAATGCCTGCGGGATCTCTTAACACAAATGAATCACCATGACCAATAAGCCCGGCCATGGCATAGCCACCATCCCAATTTTTAGCTGCTCGCTTTAATATTTTAGAGACTTTTAAACGTTCGGCAATAAGCGGTGAAGCCTCTCTTTTGTTATAACCTTCTTTTTTAAGGTCTTTATATATTTTGCTAACAGCATCATCTAAAAAATGACCAATCTTTTCCATAATGGTTATGGTGTCGGTATATTCTTTAGGGTGTTGTCCTAGTTCTATAAGGTTATTGAAAAGTTCTTTAACATTGGTCATGTTAAAGTTTCCGGCCATGATTAAGTTTCTGTGCATCCAATTATTTTGCCTTAAAAATGGATGCACACTTTCTACGCTGTTTTTACCAAAGGTACCATAACGCACGTGCCCTAGTAATAACTCTCCAATATAAGGAATATGTTTTTTTTGTAATGCGACGTCATCACTATATTCGGGATGGGCTCTAAATTCATTATTAACACGCTCGTTAATTTGAGCAAATATATCTTGAATGGGTTGCTGCTGTACAGAACGAACCCTGCTAATGTACCTATCGCCAGGGCTCATGTTTAATTTTATGCTTGCAAAACCAGCACCATCTTGGCCTCTGTTGTGCTGCTTTTCCATCATAAGGTACATTTTGTTTACCCCATAAAAGGCTGAGCCATATTTTTCTTTATAGTATTCCAGTGGTTTTAATAGTCTAATTACGGCTATTCCACATTCGTGTTTTAAAGCATCACTCATTTTTTGTTTTTAATTTATTCTGTCTAAACGTAAAAGTAAATATTAATTAAAAAACGCGCTTCTTTTAAGCGCGTTGGGATTCTGTTAATTCTATATCAAATTTTGTTAATTGTTTAAATTGCATTAATCGTTGGTGAACTTCGATGCTCGATAAATTAACCATACGCTCTGTTCCAAACTTTTCCACACAAAAAGAAGCTAGAGTGGAACCATATATTATGGCATTCTTCATGTTTTCAAACGAAAGATCACCTGTTTTAGCTAAATAGCCAGCAAAGCCACCAGCAA
This sequence comes from Aestuariivivens sp. NBU2969, assembly GCF_019931125.1. NCBI lineage: Bacteria > Pseudomonadati > Bacteroidota > Flavobacteriia > Flavobacteriales > Flavobacteriaceae > Aestuariivivens > Aestuariivivens sp. NBU2969. Next base: position 42,740 of record NZ_JAIOUU010000017.1, on the reverse strand, counting down.
AAGTGTCACCTGCTCCTGTGGGATCGAAAACCTCTTCTAACGGAAGCGCGGGGGCATAAAACACATGCTCATCATGAAATAGTAAGGCACCATGTTCTCCTTTTTTTAGGACAACATATTTAGGGCCCATAGCATGAATCTTTCTTGCCGCTAACACTAAAGAATATTCCCCGGTTAGTTGTCTCGCTTCTTCATCATTTATGGTAATAACATCTACACGCTTAATAACGTTTAATAAATCCTCTAGAGTACTATCCATCCAAAAATTCATGGTGTCCAAAATGGACAATTTAGGCTTTTGTGTCATTTGATCCAATACGCTAGATTGTATTAATGGGTGTAAATTTCCCAACATAACTATTTCGGCGTCCTTGTAAGCGTCAGGTACTTTTGGGTCAAAATCAGCTAGTGTATTCAATTCGGTTGCCAACGTATCCCTAGAATTCATGTCATTATGGTAACGACCGCTCCAAAAAAAGGTTTTGCCATCCTTGACGATTTCAACACCAGAAAGGTCAATGTTTTTATCTGACAATAAATCTAGGTATTTTTGAGGAAAATCACCTCCAACAACAGATACTGCTGCGGGATCAACATTAAAATGGGAAGCCGCAAGACCAATAAAAGTTGCGGCACCACCAAGAATTTTATCGGTTTTTCCGAAAGGCGTTTCAATAGCATCAAAAGCCATGGTGCCAACAATTACTAATTTACCCATAAATGAGGAACGCTAATTTTTTGCAAAAGTACATTATTTTTTTTCATTTAAAAACTAGCGAAAACTCAATGAAAAAATAAATATTCGAACAAAGCGATGTCCTGAGTGAGTTGAAGGATGGCTCCTAAAGTAAAATAAATTTTGTGTTTTTTTAAACAAGTCAACAGCTTATTTTCTATCAAAATCGGCTGGAATTTCCCCCCAGGCTTTGGTTTCCCATTTTACAATAACGGTAGTATAGGTGTTATTTTTTAACCAGTCGACAGCTCTGTCTACCAACTCAAAAAGTGATTTGTTTTTATAGGTACGCTCCAATTTGGTATTACAGTTTTTCTTTTTTACCCAACTTATAGCGGTTTTAGAGTCGGTGTAAATAATTCGTTCACTATTGTTCTTTTTCAACAAAGCTAAACCGTGGACTATAGCTAAAAATTCGCCAATATTATTAGTGCCCTCTTCGAAAGGGCCCTGATGAAAAATTTGCTTTTTAGTTTTAGTGTCTACACCACGGTATTCCATTTTACCTGGGTTACCACTTGAGGCAGCATCAACAGCAATGGAATTGTAATTAGGTTGCCCAATTTTTTTTAGCTCGGTTTCAGAAAGGTCACTTTTAAAAGCTGCTTTTTTGCCAACATAATCTTTAAAATCACCTTTTAGAGCTCTTTTGGCCATATCAAACGATTCAAAAGATTTGTATACAGCTCCTTGGTAATCCTTGATTTGGGCTTTACAGTCGTCCCAAGTTTCAAAAACCCCTGTTTTGTGGCCTTTCCATACGGTATAGTATTTCTTCTTTTTTTTGGACATGAATTTTACTAATTAGCACTAATGCTTTCTGTGTTTTTGGAATTTAAAAACCTTGGTAACTAAGGTTCTCAAAGTCACCGTGACAATCTAGTTCTTTAAAAGCTCTTCGAGTGTATCACTGCCCAGCAACCCCTCAACCACCTTTGGAAAATGTTCCATTTCCAGCTCATGGATTTTGGCAGCAACATCTTCCGAGGTGTCATTTGGTAAAACGTCACATTTAGCTTGAAAAATAATGGCGCCCTCATCATAATTTTCGTTTACATAGTGTATCGTTATGCCGCTTTTGGTTTCTTTATTTGCAACTACAGCCTCATGTACGTACATACCATACATACCTTTGCCACCATATTTTGGCAATAAGGCAGGATGCACATTAATAATTTTATTAGGGAAGGCGTTTATAATAAATTCGGGCATTTTCCATAAAAAACCAGCCAAAACAATCAAATCGGGATTAGTGGTTTTTAATATATTAAGAACGTCATTGGTATTAAAAAATGCTATTCTGTTAAAGCATAATGAGCTAACGTTAAGCTGTTTAGCGCGATCCAATACTTTAGCCTGCGGATTGTTGCAAAGCACCTGAACAACAGATGCCTTATCGTTCTTTTGAAAAAAACGAATTAAATTTTCGGCATTGGTGCCACTTCCAGAGGCAAAAATGACAATACGTTTCATAAAAGCATATATAGATTAGGATTCATCGAACAAAAAAAAGAATAATAATTAACAATTAGAAAGGAAAAAGTAAATACTTAAATGTAATTTTAGTAAATTACAGACACATTTTTAATTTAAAGACGTGTTTTAAAAATAAAGTTTTTTATTTTTGCCAACTAATTAAAACTTAAAATTAAAAGATTATGTCAGACATTGCATCAAGAGTAAAAGCGATTATCGTTGACAAATTAGGTGTTGATGAGAACGAAGTAGTAACAGAAGCTAGCTTCACTAACGATTTAGGAGCAGACTCATTGGATACTGTAGAGTTAATCATGGAATTCGAAAAAGAATTTGATATTCAAATACCAGACGACCAAGCTGAAAATATCGCTACAGTTGGTCAAGCTATCTCTTATATAGAAGAAGCAAAATAAGCAAAACACTTTATGGAATTAAAGCGAGTTGTAGTCACAGGATTAGGGGCTTTAACACCAATAGGCAATACCAAAGATGAGTATTGGGAAGGTCTAGTTAGTGGGAAAAGCGGTGCTGCGCCTATAACATATTACGATACCGAAAAGTTTAAAACCAAGTTTGCTTGTGAGGTTAAAAACTTTAACGCGACCGATTTTATTGATCGAAGGGAAGCTAGACGAATGGATAAGTTTGCACAATACGCTATGGTTGCTGCAGATGAGGCCATTGGAGATGCCAAGTTAGATTTAGATAAAGTTAATAAGTTGCGTGTTGGTGTTATTTGGGGGGCAGGAATTGGTGGACTGGAAACTTTTCAGCAAGAAGTTTTAAACTATGCCGAAGGTGATGGTTCGCCAAGGTTTAACCCGTTTTTTATTCCTAAAATGATTGCAGACATAGCTCCTGCAAATATTTCAATTAAGCATGGTTTTATGGGACCTAACTATACTACGGTCTCAGCATGTGCATCTTCAGCCAACGCTATATTCGATGCTCTCAATTCCATTCGGCTGGGGCATTGTGATGTTGTAGTTACTGGTGGAAGTGAAGCAGCGGTAACTATAGCAGGCATGGGTGGTTTTAATGCTATGCATGCGCTTTCTACACGTAACGATAGTCCTGAAACTGCATCAAGACCATTTGATGCTACTAGGGATGGGTTTGTGTTGGGAGAAGGAGCTGGTGCTTTGGTTTTAGAAGAATTTGAGCACGCTAAAGCTAGAGGTGCTAAAATCTATGCAGAAATTGCAGGGGGAGGATTATCATCTGATGCCTATCATATGACTGCGCCTCATCCTGAAGGCATTGGTGTTATTGAGGTTATGAAAAACTGCTTGGAAAATGCTGGTTTAAGTCCAGAAGATGTAGACCATATTAATACCCATGGTACATCGACTCCTCTTGGTGATGTGGCCGAGCTTAAAGCGATTTCGAGTGTATTTGGAAACCACGCCAAAAACATTAATATTAATTCAACAAAATCAATGACGGGTCATTTATTGGGTGCAGCAGGAGCCATTGAGGCTATTGCTAGCATTTTGGCAATAGAGCATGGTATTGTGCCTCCTACAATAAACCATGGTACTGTAGACGAAAACATTGATCCTGAATTAAATTTGACGCTCAACAAGGCTCAAAAAAGAGATGTTAAAGTGGCTATGAGCAATACTTTTGGATTTGGCGGGCACAATGCTTGTGTTCTGTTTAAGAAAATAGATTAACCTTCGAATGAAATAAACCCTTGAATTTATTTGATATTAGTTAAAATGAAAAACGGTTTATTACATCTGACATTAAAATAAGATAGTAATTATCAGATGAGCATCATTCGTAACATATTAAATTCCCGTTATAAAGGTAACGGGAATTTTTTTATGGTGTTAACTAAAATCCTTGGGTTTAAACCTAAGCATATCAAATACTATCGTACTGCTTTTACCCATCGGTCCATGAATATTAGGGATACAAAAGGAAATGCCATTAATTATGAGCGATTGGAGTTTTTGGGCGATGCTATGCTAGGAGCGGTTATAGCATCGCATCTATATAATGAAGTTCCAAGTGGTGACGAGGGTTATCTTACTAAAATGCGTTCTAAAGTAGTTAGTAGAGAGCATTTAAATGAATTAGGAAAGGAATTTAATTTAATTGATTTAGTCGAAAGTAAAATTCCTGCAGGACAATTTGGAGATAATATTCATGGTAATTTATTTGAAGCCTTGGTAGGAGCCATATTTTTGGATAAAGGTTACAAGCACTGTGAAAACTTTATATATAAACGTATTATTACCCCTTATGTGGATATAGAAAAGTTAGAAGGAAAAGTTATAAGCTATAAAAGCCTATTAATTGAATGGTGTCAAAAGGAAAAGAAAACTTTTGGTTACAATGTTTATGAAGATACAGGGAATGATGATGTCAGGCATTTTTCCGTAAAGCTATCCATAGACAATAAGGTTGTGGCTAAAGCTAGGGCTACGTCAAAGAAAAAAGCAGAAGAAAAAGCTTCGAAACGTGCTTTTTTTGCATTTCAGAAGAGTATCTCAAAAATGATTTAAAAAGTAGTTGGCTTAAAAAATTAACTATAACGTTTTAGTATATTTAATTATTAACATTAAGCTAAACTTAAATACCATTAACGTATTAAATGCTATATTTACAGCCTATTAATGTAAGGTTATGGCTGTTCGTAAGCTTGTTCTCGATGATTTTTTTGATGAGGAGCAATATACTTTAATAGGTATTCATTGTACTTTAGAAGACTATCGCCTAGCTTATCTACTCAATAAATATTTAGAGATTAATTTATTGAGAAAACCAGAAGACTTAGATTTTGACAAAGGAAAGTCTGTATATTCAATTTTTGAATGGGAAGATTCCAAACACCTAAAAACCTGGAGTTTGGTTTCTAATATTTGTAAAAGGGAAGAGCAAAATAAAACAACATATGCGTCATTGTTTGAAACTCAAGAACCTATTATAAAAACCTACAACTTAATACCCGAATACAAGCAGGTTAACTTTTTTTTAAAAATTGAAAACGAATATAATGATTCTAAGGAAAAGTATATTGTAAAACAAATTCTAAGTATTCCTCAAATTGTAACAGCTTATAGCATTGACACAAGTCAATTAAAATCTAAAGCTAATTTAATTTTTAGTTAATGCCAACAAGAAAAAAAACAAAAATAGTAGCAACAATAGGACCCGCTTCAAGCACTAGAGAAGTATTAAAAGGAATGCTGGAAGAAGGGGTTGATGTATTTAGGATTAATTTTTCTCATGCCGATTATGAAGATGTTAAAGCACGTATAAATATTATACGTGAGTTAAATAAAGAATTTGGGTATAACGCAGCCGTATTAGCTGATTTACAAGGACCTAAGCTAAGGGTAGGAGTCATGAAGGAAGAAGTAGTTGTAAGTCCTGGTGATGAAATAATTTTTGCTACAGGGATGTCATTTGAAGGTACCAAAGAGCGGGTTTATATGACCTACGAACGATTTCCTCAAGATGCAAAACCTGGTGAACGTATTTTATTGGACGATGGGAAGTTAATTTTTGAAGTTGTTTCTACCGATAATAATACCGAAGTAAAGGCAAAAGTGATACAAGGAGGACCTTTAAAATCCAAAAAAGGCGTAAATCTACCAAATACCAATATTTCGCAACCGGCACTTACCGAAAAAGATATAGAGGATGCCATTTTTGCAATTGGTCAGGATGTCGATTGGATTGCGCTATCTTTTGTTCGTCATGCCGAAGACTTAATGCAGCTTCGCGATTTAATAGCAGAACATAGTGACTATAAAATTCCGATTATTGCAAAGATTGAAAAGCCCGAGGCTATTGAAAATATTGATAAAATTGTATCACATTGTGATGGTTTAATGGTTGCTAGAGGCGATTTAGGTGTTGAGATACCAGCTCAGGAAGTCCCCTTAATACAAAAACAGTTGGTACTTCGTGCTAAAAAAGCAAGAATACCAGTAATTATAGCAACCCAAATGATGGAAACTATGATTTCCAGTTTAACACCAACTCGAGCCGAAGTAAACGATGTTGCCAACTCAGTTATGGATGGCGCAGATGCCGTGATGCTTTCTGGTGAAACTTCAGTTGGAAGCTATCCAATACAGGTTATAAAGCAAATGGCTAACATTCTTAAAAGTGTTGAGGATTCCGATTTAATTCAGGTGCCTCAATTACCGCCGCATATTAGAACTAATCGTTACATTACCAAATCTATTTGTTACCATGCGGCAATAATGGCCAATGAAATTGATGCCAAAGCCATTTCTACTTTAACTAATAGTGGCTATACAGCGTTTCAAATATCGGCATGGAGACCGTCTTGCCATATTTTAGTGTTTACCTCTAATAAGCGCATACTTACCAGATTAAGTTTGTTATGGGGCGTACGTGCCTTTTATTACGATAAGTTTGTAAGTACTGATGAAACTATTGAAGATGTTAATGCTATTGCCTGTAAAAAAGGCTATTTAGGGGTAGGCGATATGTTAATTAGTCTTGCAGCTATGCCAATACAAGAAAAAGGTATGGTAAACACGTTAAGGGTTACCGAAATTAAGACTTGTAATTTTTAGCGGTATTGGAATAGTCATAAAATAAACTATACTTTATATAACACCCGTCTAAATTTAGACGGGTGTTATATAAAATTAAAATTCAAATTTTAACTGTACACTTATACTTGGCTGTTCAACTTTATTTTGGCTCCTGCTTACATCTTTCATTTTTTTGGATTCGGTATTTAAATTGGATAGCGAAATGCCCAATAACCTAACAGAGTTGCTAAGTTTTTCTTGATATAGCAAATCTTTCGCTGTATCTAAAATAATGCTCTTATCACTAATGTAATAAGTCAAGGTTTTACTTCGGGTTTGAAGGGTAAAGTCACTGTATTTTATTTTTAAGGTTACGGTTTTCCCGGCCACCCTACTTTTAGTCATTCGTCGAGAAACCTCATTAGCTATATTTTCTAATTTTTCCAGCATAAATACTTCACTGGAAAGGTTTTCACTAAAGGTACGTTCGGCAGCCAAACTCTTTCGGGTGCGATTGGGTTTTACTTCACTATTATGGATGCCTCGAACCACATGGTAGTAATACCGACCAGATTTGCCAAAATGTTTGTCTAAATATTCCAAGGATTTTTGTTTTAAATCCAGTCCAGTAAAGATGCCCAATTGGTACATTTTTTCTGAAGTTACTTTACCAACGCCATAAAATTTCCTAATATCCAATTCTTCTAAAAATGCTAGAACCTCTTCGGGATTTACTGTTTTTTGTCCGTTGGGTTTATTGTAATCGCTCGCCACTTTAGCGATAAACTTATTAATGGAAATACCTGCCGATGCTGTCAGCCCCACTTCATTTAGAATCCGTTCTCGAATCTCTTTGGCAATTAAGGATGCGCTGGGATTTCCTTTTTTGTTTTTAGTAACATCCAGATAAGCTTCATCCAGTGAAAGAGGTTCAACCAAATCGGTATAGTCGTAAAAAATGCTTCTGATTTTTTTTGAGATTTCAGAATACCGTTCAAAATTGGGGCGTACAAAAATAAGTTCTGGGCACAGTTTAGTTGCTAAATTCCCTGCCATGGCACTTTTAACACCAAATTTTCTAGCCTCATAGCTTGCCGCACTTACCACACCACGTTTTCCACCACCACCAACGGCAATAGGTTTTCCTCTAAGGTTTGAATCGTCCATTTGCGCTACAGAAGCATAAAAGGCATCCATATCTACATGAATTATCTTTCGTATGGGAAAATGGTGAGTCATGGTCAACCAAATTTACAATTTAAAGTTTCACTAAGTCATTCAAATTTTCAATCTTTGGGTTATGGCAATAGAAATAGAACGAAAATTTTTAGTAACTTCAGAGAACTACAAAAAAAAAGCCTTCAAAAAAACAAGAATCCTGCAAGGGTTTTTAAGCACCCATAAGGAGCGTACAGTGCGTATTAGGGTTAAGGATGATGAAGGTTTAATTACAGTAAAGGGGATATCTTCACAAGATGGTCTGTCTCGTTTTGAATGGGAAAAGGATATTTCAAAAGAAGAAGCCAAATCCCTTTTAAACCTTTGTGAACCAATCATTATTGATAAAATGCGCTATGAAGTTAAGATTGGAAACCATATATTTGAAATAGATGAGTTTTTAGCTGATAATGAGGGCTTGGTGGTTGCAGAAGTTGAGTTAAAAAATGAAGATGAGGTTTTTGATAAACCACATTGGTTGGGACAAGAAGTTACAGGGGATGTGAAATATTATAACTCACAATTAAGTATCAAACCATTTAAAACGTGGTAATCTTGATTTCTGGGGGCTTCAAAAACCTCAGCTACCGTAATAAGGGTTGACTAAATATAAAAGTAAACGACATGAAACGAATATTAATAAATTTTAGATGTGTGAAAAGAGAATTAATTTATGTTTTTATCGGATTACTTATTTCAGCTTGTAAAACTGAACCCAAAACAACAGAAATTACAACAGATACTATAGTTGAAGCAAAGGGAGATTCTATGATTGAAGTGAATGAGGAACCTATACAAAAATCAACAAAAGAAATTAAAGCAGAATTAACAGCAAAAGGATTTAAAACGTTTAACTATTTTGACGAAAAAACACAGGACACCATTTTAATGCAGCAATATTTTATTGCCTTTTTAAAACGTGGCCCTATTCGCGGACAGAACGAAGAGGAAACCGCTGAATTACAGAAAGAACATTTAGCACATTTAGCTAAAATGTATGAGTTAGGCTATGCTGATATCTCTGGGCCTTTTGGAGATGATGGTGATATACGCGGTATTACCATTTATAATGTGCCTAGCTTAAAGATGGCTGATAGTTTGGCCAATGCAGACCCAATGGTTAAAGCGGGCCGATTGGAAATTGAAATTCATCCGTGGTGGGCTACAAAGGGATTTCCGTTGCGATAGGTTATTTTGAAATAGTGATTTTCCGTTTAGCCTCATTCCCAAAAGCATCAACCACTGCAATGATATGTTCTCCATGACTTGGTTTTATGGCCAGCTCATGGATGTCTTTAGTGCTGCCCATATACCTTTCATCCAAATACCAAAACACGGTACCTTTAGGTTTTGAATGGGCTATTTTTACAATGAGTTCGTTGGTATTACCACCAAAATCCTTTGGTAAAAAAATGGTGTTGTCTTCCTTGGGATAAATGAATGCAATTGCAATGTCGTTATCTCCTAAGCAATCATTCCTAAACTTGGGTAACGGTTTGTAAAACGGATTTTTACTTTTGTAATAGTGGGCCATCAATGGCGGTAATACAAACCAGGGTTTATGTGTGATGTTTGATAAACTTTCACAAGACGTATTAACCCGATATTGTTCAGTTTTATCTAAATGAACCAAAATATGATACGGACACGGTTTTGTTTTTAAACCACTGTTTTGAATAAACCTTTCCTCAGTGTCATGACAATGCGCAGAAGCCCGATGGCCGCTTTGTTTGCAAATGGTTACTTGCTGCATCGCATCAAAAGGTTTGGCGAACCATTCACTATTTGGGAGTACATCAAACACATCAAAAAGTAGGGGTGCTGCAGCTTGTATACCCACCAATCCTGGGCGACCTTCGCCATCGGCATTACCTGTCCAAACGCCTACTACATAGTCTTTTGTTGTGCCAATGGCCCAGGCATCACGAAATCCAAAACTGGTTCCAGTTTTCCAAGCGATTTGTTTAGAGCTATCAAAAAACTCCCAATGGTCATCGCCTTCAGGTCTGTTAACCTCTTTTAAACTTTCATAGGTCAAATAAATGGAAGCCGCATCATAAAGTATTTTTTCCTGAGTTTTGTTTCCAAAGTCAATGGTTTCTGAAGCTAAAATTATGGGTTCACAAAACTCATTTTCAAAATACTCGCTCGATGTTTCAGAATAATGGTTTAAGGTAGAAGAAAGTGCTGCATAACTTTTACATAAATCCCACAGGTTGCTTTCGGCACCACCGAGGATTAATGATAGACCATAATGATTGGCATGATAAGTTAAATCCTTTAGGTGTAATTGTTTTAAATAGTTGTAAAACCTATCCAGTCCAAATTGCTGTAGCATTTTTACAGCTGGAACATTTAAGGAGCGCGACAAAGCCTTGCTAGCTGGTACAGCACCATCGTAGGTATTGTTATAGTTTTCTGGATGGTAATTTCCAAACTGCGAAGGCGTATCGGTCACTAAAGTGTTAGGCAGAATATCACCAGCATCCAATAGGGCAGCATATAATAAGGGTTTTAAAATGCTCCCTGTACTTCTTGGTTTGTCCATTATATCGACATCCTTTTGATGGGATTTATCTGTAGGTGCATTCCCTACATAGGCTAAGACTTGTCGCGTGCGTACATCTAAAACCAGTACGGCAGCATTATGGATTTCGTTTTGCTTAAGTTGGTTATAATGGCTTTTTACAATTTGGTTTACTTGTCTCTGAAGTTGTAGATCCAATGTGGTTTGCACCCGTTTACCCGAACATGTCTTAGCGATTTTCGGCAATAAGTGAGGCGCTATTTGGGGCAACGGAAATGGTTTTTGAGGTAAAGTTTCCGTAATGGCCAATTCATAAGTTAAAGGGTCTAAAATGTTATGATCCAGAAGTTTTTTAAGTAAGGCGTTACGTTTTTGTAACAATCGCTCTTGGTTCTTGCCCGGAAAAATTAAACTCGGGGTATTAGGTAATACAGCAAGCGTGGCACTTTCTGCCCAAGACAGATGATAAGGGTCTCTATTGAAATACCGCCACGAAGCAGCATCCAACCCTACAACATTACCACCAAAAGGGGCATTGCTGACATAGTAGGCCAATATGCTATCTTTTGAGGTTCTTAATTCCAAACGGGTAGCTAGAACAAGTTCAACAAACTTTTCAAAATAAGTGCGTTCTTGTCCTTTTCGAGATAAACGGATCACCTGTTGTGTAATAGTGCTTCCCCCTCGTTTTACGCTCCCCGATTTTAAATTCTCTCTTAATGCTTTAAAAATGGAAACAGGATTAAAGCCAGGATGCCTATAAAAATATTCATCTTCAAATTGAAGGATACAGGTTTTAAACTTTTCTGGGATACTGTCATTATATGGAAATCGCCACTGACCGTCTTTCGCAATTTGAGCACCGAGTAGTTCATTGTTTTTGCTTGTAATTATAGTTGCTGTAGGGTCATTAAAAAGCTGTGTAGGTAAGCAGAAATAATATGTGATTAGAAATACAGCAATGACTGTCGACTTTATTTTATGGTGCATTATGTAGCGTAATATTCTTGTCACTTAAATATATACTCTAAACCATCTGTTTTAGACGTGATTTAAGAGAATTTTATAACAATATTAAGGATTAACAAATTCATATTCACGCTCAACCTTACAAACTTTCACATTGTACCAACTGTACCAATACTGTCTTCCTTTTAGTTGGGCGGCAAGATGATCGGTCTGTTGTTTCCATTGTTTTATAGCCTTCAAACTCTCCCAATAGCTCACCGTTATGCCTACCTCATTTCTAGCGCTGTCCATACCTAAATACCCTGATTGTTGCTTGGCCAATGCAGCCATCTTTTCAGACATTTCTGCATAACCTTCAATAGTATCCTTTTGGGTTGAGGTAAAAATAACAGCGAAGTAAGGCTTGAAGTTTTCCATGTGCTTGTTTATTATAATATCAATGTCTCAAATGTAACGATTATTCAGCCTTTCCGACTTTGATTTCCTCAGCCATCAGAAATTAAATTTACCTTCCCTAGGCTAAGGAAGGAATTGGTTTTGGTAATTTCATTATAATTCTCATCCTTTTTAAGGAAATCTAGGTGTTTGTGTTATTTCACAACTTCAATCCATTTGCCTTTAGTTCTCACAAAATAATCATTGTCATACATGGCTTCTGCTTGAATGCCCAGCAAATAATATGTGCCAAGGTAGGACGTATTAAGCATTACCTTAAAGGTTTTGGTGCTTGTTTTTCCCTTTTTGTCCAAATCGAAATAGAAGTTCACACGATCGTCCCTAATATCCGTATGTCTTGCTGGACTTGTTACAGTACTTCCAAAATCGGTAAAACGGGTATTCACAATTTCCCAACCTGATGGAAAAATTTGTGTTAGAGCCACGTCATTGATAGCTTCATCCTTTAAATTACTTACTGTTACAGTAGCCACAAAATCCTGTCCTTGCATTAATTTGGAAACATCAAGTATATTACCATTTAAATTAGAATAACTCACCGAGACACTTAATCCACGCTGCTCAATTAATTCTTCGCCCAAAGGCAATTTACCAGAGTTTAAAACATGCACATAAATAACATTGTCGACATTGTTGGTAAAAGACAATGTATTGTTGCCATCGATACTGTTTAATGGGCGTTGGGCTATGGCTTGTTTAGTGTTTATGGTTTCTGTTTTGCCATTAATGGTATAACTGACGTTTAGGGCTTTGCCCCCATTAGCATTGACCATTTTGGCCATAGCCAACAAGCTATAAGCAGTGGATTGTGTGCTCATCCACCTGTTGCTGGATAAATCTTTTGCTATATACTCGGCCAATTCCCTAGTTTTTGGATTCTTGGTAAGCACCATCGTTTCCAGTGCCATGGCACGGTTACGGTCTACAGATCCGTAGGTGTAATAATCATTTTTTACAGGTTCAAAACTAATATTAGCCGATTTTGAAATTGCCTCCCCGGCTTCTTTTTGTCCCGCTAGTGCATAGGCTGCGGCCAATCGCCATTTGGCTTCATTGGAAATTTCACTGAATTCCCGTAAGCGGTTCATAGCGGCCAAATCTGGACTTCCAGCCAATGCTAGGGTGTATAATCTATAAGCTTGGGCCAAGTCGGAATTATAAGTTCTGTAACTTGGGCGCCATTGCCGCGCTGCTTCCTTTTGGTAGCGTAACCAATTGCTTTTAAAGGTTAATGGCAACACAAAGCCCTTCTTTTCGGCCTCAATCATAAAGTGGCCAGCATAACTGGTACCCCAATCGTTAACTGAACGTTCGCCCATCCAATAACTCAATCCACCATCTGGCTTTTGAAAATGTGCCAATCGTTTAATGCCGTTTTCTATATTGGTTTGTGTCTGTTGCTTTTTGTCTTGGGTTAAATCGAAGATATCGTTTAAAAATAACTGCGGGAACACGCTCGATGTGGTTTGCTCTACACAGCCATGAGGATATCGAATTAGGTATTGCAAACGCCTTGAAAAATCCATTGGTGGCAAGGTAGAAAACTCCATCGTAGTGCTATTGGTTCCCATAACACCGAAAGTTGAAAAGTTTAACGTTTCTGTAGCCTTCGCTGCTAAGGTTTTAGTAATGGCTTTAGATGTTATAGGGTTTGTGTTTTCTACATCAAGTTCTACTTTATAAGTAGATTTTTCGCCATTTCCAGAGGCTATCACTTCTAAGGTATTAATGCCCTTGGCCATACTCACATCCAGTTCAAAATAGGCCATTTGCTCACCGGGTTTGGGAAAGTGCAAGCTTTTCTTTGAATCTCCAATAACTGTAATGCCTGGACTAAGTTTTAACGACACTGAAACGTCTTTAACCTTGTTTTCCATAGCAAAAACTGTTACAGGTAGGGTCACTTTTTCACCAGGACTTAATTTTCGTGGTAACGATGCCAAGACCATTAAAGGCTTTTTAACTTCAACGGATTTATCAGTGCTGCCATAGGCTTCATTTTTAGCGTTCCCAGCAACCACCATCGTCCTAACAGCTCCAATATAATTGGGCAGTTTTAGGGTATGTGAGGCCTGCTCACCAGCTTTTAATTCAAATGGGCCTAAATAGGAGACCACAGGCTTAAATCTGTTGGCTTTTTTGTTTTTGCCGGCCGTAGCATTGCCATCACCACCAATAGCAAAGACTTGATCGATACTTCCGGAATAAGCTCCAACTACATCATCGAAGATATCCCAAGTTTTTACCCCTAAGGCTTCACGAGCATAAAACGCATCCCAGGCATAGGGTGTTTTAAATCGGGTGAGGTCCAACAAGCCTTCTTCAACCATGGCTATGGTATAAGTCATGGGTTTGTTGTTTTTTTCTGAAATCGTAATGTTGAAAGATTCTTTGGGGCGTAATACATCGGGCATATTAAGCTGAGGTTCCAATTTGGTGTTGGGATCTTCAACCAGCATAGGAATCACACCAAACAAGCGTATGGGTAAATCGTTGGCTGTAACGGCATGGGGTTGCAATAGGGAAATATTAATAAACACGTTGGGTGCCATTTCCGAAGTTACAGGAATGTCTACCGTGGTTTCTCCTTGTTGTGTTTTTACCCACTTAAAATCCAATACTTCAGTGCCATTTTCAATGCTTACCAAGGCCCGACCTTCGCTGCCCGACTGAAAGGTAATTTTAGCGGTTTCTCCAACGTTGTATTTTTCCTTGTCGGCTGAAAAGATGAGCATTTTTGCTGCATCTTTATTGGATGATGATGCATTTTGCCACCAGTTTTTATAAAAATAAGCTGTTCGACCGGTAGCATGGCCACCCACAGGATCAATGATTCTAATAAGGTAGCGGCCACGGTCTTCGTTCGGAATGTTAAGGTTTAGTGTGACTTCGCCTTGGACATTGGTGCTGATTTTTCGACTTAAATAAGGTCTGTGGTAATTACTGGATACGTAACTGGATAAATCATCGTAAGAGGAATTCCACCACCAGCGCCATTCTATCTTATAGATTTTAACTTCAAGATTGTCACGTTTTATAGGCTTTCCGTGGGCATCGACCACAACTACATCAAAGCTTTGGTTTTCATCCGTAAAGTAAGAACCGTAGGCATTGCCTTTGGGTGAACGTAAACCGACAAAAGCATCATAAGGCGCATAAGGCTCGTTAAAAGCATCGATTGAAAAGTCACCGCCATTTTCAAATGCTCGAACCAAAAACTGAACGTTTAGCATACCAGGTGAATTTTTGCCTACCGTTAATTTACTATCAATGTTAGCCAAACCTTCTTCGTTGACTTTGCCTTCAAACACATTAATCTCTTCCGTTTGAAAATTACGAGTAGGGTCGTTAAACACATAATCCTTATAATTTTTAAATCCTGAATACGAGGTGCTAAATTTCGCTTTGACTTCAGCTTTTAAGTTTTTAGCAACTGCACCGTGCAACCATTTTACATCCAGTTTGCCTTTTAGCGGCTCGTTATTGGTTAGCACATCATTTTCAAGATCGATTTTAATTTTTAACCGATTGGGCTTAACAGTTTCCATTTTAAGGGCTTTGCTAAAGGAGGCTCCACCAACCGATACTTTGGCATTGTAATTTCCTGTTTTATCCTCGTTTGACGTTGGTACAGTAAACTTGTAAAAGTTGTTCAGGTTATCGCTGGTAATGTTTTTATAGACCAATTTCCCGTTGGGGTTTGTTATTTCCAACTTTACGGGATGCCCTTTGGGAAGTTTATTCGCCTTATCGTTTAGCATAAAAGTAAGATGAAGTGTATCGCCTGGTCGCCATACCCCACGTTCACCATAAATGTAGCCCTTGAGTCCGCGTTGTAGTTTATTGCCAGAAACATCAAATTTGCTCAAGGATAAGGAGTTTCCATCTTGGAGTCTTATATAAGTGGTATTATTCCCTTTTGAAACGATGGCAAAAGCAGCATGTTTATCGGAATCGATAATGGTCAAACCTTGCTCGTTGGTTATACTGCTGGCCAATTCCTGTTGCTGGTAGTTATAGAGCGAAACTTTAGCATTAGCTTCGGGATTAGTGTTTAAAACATTGGTAACGGCAAAATAGTAGGAGTTGTTGGTACCCTGTTTAGCAATTACCCCTAGGTTTGAAGCTAATAGGTTTTGGGATACAATCCTATTTTCGTTGTAATAGGCATCATGACAGGGGTTGTTTTCTTCACGCCAATTATAGACGTAATTTTTATAGCGGTAAAGGCGGTTGTCCCAATAGGCTTCTTCACGTAATTCTTCATCTTCAGTATATTCGATATCACCAAAATCCTCTTCAAATTCTTCTTCATAATAATTTTCGTAATCATCGCTTTCAGAGGTTTCCCTGCCTTCACAATTGTACAGGGAATAACTTTTATCAAAACTTAGTTCAACGCGGTATATAGCTCCTGCATCGGCTTTAAAGAATTTTGAAAGATCGATACTGTAAGCCTTCCATGTGCCTAAATTTTCAGCTGAGGTTTGTAATTGAATGGTTTGCTTGGCTATACGACGTCCTACCTTTTTAATGTCGTAGCTATTCGTGCTGTTAAGGTTATTGTCCTGCAAAAACTGAAGGATATTGTCTTCAAAGATTTTAATGATGCGTACATCGACGGCACTTAAATTAACCGCTTCAAAATTAAATTTGAGTTCTTCGGAATTCGGTAAAAGGGTACCACTATTAATTAATCGGACTTGTGGCTTTAAATCTTCAAAGATGATGGTTTCAGAAAACAGGGTTTTAAGTTTATAGCCTTCAGTATTTTTTATGCCCTGAAACACATCGACCTGTATATTGCCAGCCAATTTAGAATCGGGATATACTTTTAGCAAATTACCATCAACAATATATTTTGGGTTCTGCACATTTTGAATGGTCACCAAGCCGTCAAAATTCTGTTGTCTTTTTAAAGGATCTGAAAAATTAATGGCCAAATATTGTTCTGGGGTTTGTATAACATTAACCTTCGTAATGGTAAAATTGTTCTTGCCGGGAATAACAATGGTATTTTCGCCTTTGTTTGAAGCATTTATGGCTTTTCCATTCCATTTTACTAAGATTTCACCGTCTTCTACTGTGCGTTTAATACTGTCTATTTTAAATTCAAAGTTTTTGGAGGTTTCATTCAATTCATTAAAAACAATAATGAGTTTTTTGGCATTTTGTGTAGCTTCTACCAAATTTTTGGCATCGTTAATAGAAATCACATCAGCCGATTTAATAACGCCCTCCATATACTGCCAATCCTTACTGTACGATTGTAAACTTTGGGTTACGATATTAAAATTGGGTGTTATGGTCTTGAATTGAAAGGTGTAGTTTTCATAACCTTTTGGAATATCTTTATAAATGCTATTGAGCTTAACCGTAACGGTGTATTCGGTATTGGATTCCAAATATTCGTCTGGAATAAACAAAAGCGTGTGCTTATTCGCAACAGTAAGTTTACCTTCAGCATAAGGTGAAATGGTAATTAATTTATCACTTATTTCTTGTCCTGCTTCCCAATCTTCCACATCGTTGACCAAATTAATTTGTATGGAGCCAGCTGCCGACACCATTCCAGAGGTGGTGTAACTAATATAATCCCTAAACTTAAAAAGGTTATCGGTTTTTACATCCTTCTTTTTACAGTAAACAAATAGGAAGATTAGACCAACTAACAGAGAAAACTTTTTTGATGCCATAACATGAGGTTTTTAAGTAAATATAAATTAGAAAAGAAGCGTAAGTAGATTCCTTAATAAAGCTACGGTTAATTTTTAAATTTTAGATTTAGGGTTTTTGTTAAATTACTCTTAAAGTTTAATAAGGGCTTTAATCGCCATAAATCCCAATGTAAAGTTCTCCTTTATCATTCATAGAAGCTCTATACATACCTACGGTATTGAACTCCATGCTAATATTTCCATTTTTATCTAAGGCGATAATACCTCCTGTGCCACCCAATCGGGTTAGTTTATTTTGAATCACATCTTTTGAAGCTTCCGCTAAGGAAAGACCTTTGTATTCCATAAGTGCTGAAACATCGTAAGCCACCATACCACGAATAAAAAATTCCCCCCAACCCGTACTGGATACTGCACAAGTGTTGTTATTGGCATAGGTGCCTGCTCCAATTATGGGTGAATCACCAATACGTCCCCAACGTTTGTTGGTCATGCCTCCAGTAGAGGTTCCAGCGGCTAAATTCCCATGTTTATCTAGAGCAACACAGCCCACAGTGCCGTATTTAGAGTCTTTAATAGCTTCATCATATAAGGATACTTTGGTGTCATGACCCAGTTCGGCTTTTTCTTTATCTAGGATTCTTTGAAGGGATTTAAAACGTTTTTCAGTATAAAAGTAACTAGGGTCTACGATAGTCAACCCATGCTCTTTGGCAAAGACCTCTGCACCATTTCCCGAAAGCATAACATGAGGTGAATTTTCCATAATGGCCCTTGCAAGACTAATTGGATTTTTAACTGTTGTTGTTCCTGCAGAAGCTCCAGCATTTAAGGTTTTTCCATTCATAATAGAGGCATCATGTTCGTTTATACCTTCATGGGTAAAAACGGCTCCTTTTCCTGCATTAAATAACGGTGAATCTTCCAATACAGTTATGGTTTTTTCAACAGCATCTAAACTAGTCCCCCCATCCTTCAAGATGTTGTATCCTATACTAATGGCTTCTTCTAATTTTTTATGGTATTCCTCTTCCATTTCAGAAGTGATATTCTTCTTAAATATGGTACCGGCACCACCGTGAATGACTATAGCAAACTCTTTTTTTTCCTTTGGTTTAATAGTGTTTTCATTTAATTTTTCTTCGGAATTTGAACCATCTAGTTTTTGATTTTCTTTACAATTACAGATAATTGATAAAATAATTAATAAACAAAGCCTTTTTTTCATTGTTTGACTGATTAATTTCACCTATTAAAGGTAGTGTTTTTTAAAACTTTAAGGTGGATCTCGAAAGAATAATTATTAGTATCTTAGCTTAAAATTAAATAAATCGTAAAATAATGACGAAAATTAAGGCTGTTACTGCGGATTTCGGAATAAATAAGGTTTTGAAGGAATTAGGTGTTGAGGCTATAAATGAAGGAACTTCAACGGGTTCAGATAATTTTTCAAGTGGAGAGCTAATTGAAAGTTTTTCACCAGTTGATGGTCAATTGATAGGTAAAGTAAAGGCAACTACAAATGAAGATTATGAAAAGGTGATGGATACTGCAACATCAGCCTTTAAAACATGGAGGTCTATACCTGCACCCCAACGTGGCGAAATTGTGCGTCAGTTTGGAGAAAAGTTACGAGAAAAGAAAGAAGCTTTGGGTAAGTTGGTGTCTTATGAAATGGGTAAAAGCTATCAAGAAGGTTTGGGTGAAGTACAGGAGATGATTGATATTTGTGATTTTGCTGTAGGGCTTTCGCGTCAGTTACATGGGCTAACCATGCATAGTGAACGTCCCGGGCACCGCATGTACGAACAATATCACCCACTTGGTGTGGTTGGAATAATTTCAGCCTTTAACTTTCCGGTAGCAGTTTGGTCTTGGAACACTGCATTAGCTTGGATTTGTGGAGATGTTTGCGTTTGGAAACCTAGTGAAAAAACACCACTATGTGGTGTAGCCTGTCAAAATATTGCAGCCGAAGTGTTTGCTGAGAATAATTTACCCGAGGGCATCTCCTGTTTGATAAACGGAGATTATAAAGTAGGCGAATTTATGACCAAGGATTCGAGAATACCTTTAATTTCTGCTACAGGCTCTACCAAAATGGGTAAAATAGTGGCGAAGGAAGTCGCTGGTCGCTTAGGTAAGACTTTATTGGAACTTGGTGGTAATAATGCTATTATTGTAACCCCAGATGCCAATATAAAAATGACGGTTATTGGGGCTGTTTTTGGTGCCGTGGGAACGGCTGGTCAACGTTGTACCAGTACACGCCGTTTGATTATACATGAATCGATTTACGATACAGTTAAAAATGCTATTACAGAAGCCTATAGGCAATTGCGAATAGGGAATCCGTTAGATGAAAACAATCATGTTGGCCCGTTAATAGATGTCGATGCCGTAAGCATGTACCAAAATGCGTTGACTAAAGTCGTTGAAGAAGGCGGTAATTTAGTGGTTGAAGGGGGTGTGCTTTCTGGAGAAGGTTATGAAAGTGGTTGTTATGTAAAACCTGCAATAGCAGAGGCAGAACCATATTTTGAGATTGTACAACACGAAACCTTTGCTCCTGTATTATATTTATTGAAATATTCAGGAGGTGTAGAAAATGCTATAGCTATTCAAAATGAAGTCGTGCAAGGTTTGTCTTCAGCCATTATGACCAATAACTTACGTGAAGCTGAGCATTTCTTATCACATGCGGGATCTGATTGTGGTATTGCTAATGTGAATATTGGCACTTCGGGAGCGGAAATAGGAGGTGCTTTTGGAGGTGAAAAAGAAACAGGTGGCGGACGCGAATCGGGTTCGGATGCCTGGAAAATATATATGCGCCGTCAAACCAACACCATTAACTATACAACTGAGTTGCCTTTGGCTCAAGGAATTAAGTTTGATTTATAGTTAAATTAAAAACCTTGCCACAAATCCGAGGTTATCGGTAGGACAAGGTTTATATCATAAAAGATTAATAGCATTACAAATGTAAGAAATTTTAATTAACATATGTTAATTAAACGCAAAACTTTTTCACCTTAGCTATATTGTACTTTTCTTAGTACACGCAAAGACTCTTTGTAAAGGAAATAAAGGTCGCTATCATACGATTTTAAATAAGCTTTGGACTCGTTAAGCTTGTTTATTGCTTCTGGAAATGCATTAAAATGACAAATTAAATAAGTAATAGGTAAGTTTTTTAAATCATTTACCTCATGTTCTGTTAATTTAATTCCTTTCTTAAGTTTATTCAAAATACTATTATTGTTATTGTAAAGGTGAAAGAGTATTTTTTTGTCAAATTGAGGTGGTTCAAATAACAACTTGGTTTCTATACTATAATTGGCGTTGTCTGAGAAGTAAATTAGGGTCTCTTCAAGCTTATAATATTTATTTGTGTTTTGAAGCCCAAGATTAACATATTCAACAATCTTAAAACTATCGTCGTTTATTTCAATTGACACTTCATCTAATGCAGAAAAGAAGAGTTTTACTTGTTCGTTAATTAATTCTATATCTACTCTCGAATAAAACGTTTCTTCTTTAACCACCTTTTTTTGTCCTGCCCAACAAACCACAAAGTATTCTTTAAAAACCTTGTATTTAGGATTATAATCAACACGCTTATTCATAAAATCAATAACACCATCTAGAGTATGTTCAATATTATTTTGGGCATTATTTTCTATAGCGGAAACAATTTGGGAATTAATATCTTTTACTTCAATATCAAAAACTTTAGGCATACTCATACTGCCTTCCCTAAAAAAGACGGAACCTCCATAATATTTCCATATGTTTTTTCTAAGTGAAGTAATTTTATTGTTCGGCCTTATGGTTACCAAACCAACAACTTTGTTACCTGTTAAATGGGGAAAGGGAATGTTTTCATATTGAACTATAGGAGGATTGCTTAAATACGCATTAATGAGGTTTTGAATTTTACTGTCATCAAAAAAATCTACACCTACAATATGATTGTCTTCATCTTCTACTCCAATAACGATATATGAATTGTTTTTAGGGTTGCTATTGGATAGTGCACAAATATGCTTTAAAAATTTAGCCTTACCTTCTTTATAGCTAATATCAACCTTTCTCTTTTTGTCATAAAAGCTATTTTCATCATTATGAGCCAAAAGATGTTTTATAAGTAAGCGTTTATTAATCATAAAAAAGTAACGGGTCTTTTTTTATATAAAGTTAATTTTTTAAGCTGTTTATACACTAAATATTCAACGGAAAAATAGTGTGGTTTATTTAAGCAGTCAACACTTTACATAGTTTTTATGCATTTAATGTATTAAACTCTAGAAAGAGGTTTTATTATTGTAATATTGTATTAAAAAATTGGGTGTAAAATCCAAGACGCTTTTTTATTCGTAGATAAAAATACATGAACTAAAAAACATTCGTATATGAAAAATTTAAAAATTTTAAAGTTTATCTTTCCATTATTCATTTCAACACTTTTCTTTTCTTGTAACGATTCCAATTCAGATGGAGTAAAAGCAGCCCCTACAATTTCAGTGAGGTTGGTCGATGCTCCTGGTGATTATGAGGCGGTTAATGTTGAAATTGTTGATGTGATGATTAAGATGAATGATGACAGTGATGATGAATCAAGTTGGATGTCCCTTGACGCTAATGCCGAAACAGTTAATTTGTTAGATTTTACAGGTGGCATTAGTAAGGTATTAGTTGATAGATTTCCTATCCCAGCCGGGACATTAAGCCAAATGCGACTAGTTCTTGGTGATGGCAATACCATTGTAATTAAGGACGAAAACAATGCCGATGAAACTTTTGATTTGAAAACTCCTAGTGCACAACAATCAGGGTTAAAGGTTAAAATAAATGCACTTATTGAAGAAGGGTTTACCTACGATTATATATTGGATTTTGATGTTGAGAAATCCATAGTGCATGCGGGCAACTCGGATAACATTATTTTAAAGCCTGTTTTGTATGCAAGCGCAGAGGTTAGCTCAGGAATTATAGAAGGAACTGTTGCTCCAGAACTTGCATTGCCTGCCACAGCTTCTGTTATAGTTAATGAAGGCACTGAAGATGAATTTGAAATTACTGCTCAAACAGATGATAGTGGAGCTTTTGCTTTATGGGGTGTGCCTGCAGGGACTTATAATGTTTCGGTGATATCTTCTAATGCCGATTATGCTTCTGGAAGTGCAATGGATGTTGTAGTAGTTAACGGAGAAATTACAACCATAACAGATTCTATTGAATTAATGTTGAAACCAGGAACTATTAGTGGGACGGTTACAGGAGTTGATGGAGGTGTGGTCATTACGATAACTATTGATGATGCTGATACTACAAGTGTTGAAGCTGATGATGAAGGCAATTACCTTATTGAAAATGTTGCTCCTGGAAATTATAAAGTAACTATTTCTGCTGAGGGTTATGTAACTCAGGAATTTGATGTTACTATAGATCCGGATGAAGATGAAATAGTTGATGCAGAATTAGTAGCATCTTCATAAACTACAAAATGTAATATATAGACAAGAGCAACACTTAAAAGTGTTGCTCTTGTGGTTTTTAAGGATCATTAATGCTTGTAGCATCAATATTTTAACCAATCATTAACATCATGTCCCAAATTATTTTAACAATTTGCAATGCTCAAATAAGCATGTTATATTCGGGCTTTTTAAAATTTAACAAATGATGGAAGATACAAGTACAATTGACATTAAGACGATTAACGAGAAAATTGAAAAAGAAAGTGCTTTTGTTGATTTATTGACGTTAGAAATGAATAAGGTTATTGTAGGGCAAAAGCATATGGTAGAACGCCTGCTTATAGGTCTCTTAGGTCAAGGTCATATATTGCTTGAAGGTGTGCCAGGTTTGGCAAAGACTTTAGCTATAAATACTTTGGCACAAGCAGTAGATGGTAGTTTTAGTCGTATACAGTTCACTCCCGATTTATTACCCGCTGATGTTACAGGAACATTAATCTATAACATAAAGGCAAACGACTTCTCTATAAAGAAAGGGCCTATTTTTGCCAATTTTGTATTAGCAGATGAGATTAACAGGGCTCCTGCCAAAGTACAATCGGCTTTATTGGAAGCCATGCAGGAAAAACAAGTTACCATTGGCGATGATACTTTTACCCTAGATAAACCATTTTTGGTAATGGCTACACAAAATCCAGTAGAGCAGGAAGGAACCTATCCGCTACCAGAAGCTCAAGTAGACCGTTTTATGTTAAAAACGGTTATCGATTATCCAAAATTGAATGAAGAACAATTAATCATCCGTGCCAATTTAAAAGGAGATTGGGATAAGGTTAATCCAGTGATTTCCCTACAACAAATTTTAAATGCACAAAAAGCTGTTAGGGAAGTGTATATGGATGAAAAAATTGAAAAATATATTTTAGACATCATTTTTGCAACACGATACCCAGAAAAATATAAACTTGCCGATTTAAAACCTTTAATTTCCTTTGGAGCATCACCCCGAGGAAGTATTAACCTTGCTACAGCTGCTAAATGTTATGCCTTTATTAAGCGACGTGGTTATGTTATTCCAGAAGATGTTCGTGCCGTGGTTCACGATGTTTTGCGACACAGAATAGGGATTACCTACGAAGCTGAAGCAGAGAATGTAACTTCAGTAGATATTATCAACAAAATCGTTAATGAAATAGAAGTACCTTAATCAGTAGACAGTATTCGGTTTACAGTTAAATAATTTTTACAACTATAAATGGGTTACTGCAACTACATGCTGAAAAAATGGATACTAAAGAATTACTAAAGAAAGTACGTAAGATAGAGATTAAGACACGCCGGTTGTCTGATCATATTTTTGGAGGTGAATACCATTCTACCTTCAAAGGGCGTGGTATGACTTTTAGTGAGGTTAGGCAGTACCAATTTGGTGATGATGTTAGGAATATTGATTGGAATGTTACCGCGCGCTATAACGAACCTTTTGTAAAGGTTTTTGAAGAAGAACGTGAACTCACTATGATGCTAATGGTAGATGTTTCAGGATCGAAACTCTTCGGAACTATAGAACAGTTTAAAAATGAAGTCGTCACAGAAATAGCAGCGACTTTAGCCTTTTCAGCAACACAGAATAATGACAAAATAGGATTGATTTTGTTTTCAGATCAGGTAGAACTTTATATTCCACCTAAAAAGGGGCGCTCACATGTATTACGTATTATTCGTGAATTGATAGAATTTGAACCAGAAAGCAAGAAGACCAATTTAGCTGAGGCTTTAAAATTCTTAACCAATGTAATGAAGAAAAAAGCCATAGTATTTGTATTATCCGATTTTATTGTGGACAATTACGATCATACTGTGAAAATTGTCTCAAGGAAACACGACGTAACAGGAATTAGGGTCTATGATAAGCTTGAAGAGTTTATTCCTAATTTGGGTATGGTGCAAATGCTGGATGAAGAAACTGGTGAGCTTATGCTGGTAAATACATCTTCAAAGCAGGTTAGGCGTAATTATGAAAAATTCCACAGGGAAAAGGTTAATTATTTTAAAGAAAGTTTCTCGCGATCAGGAGCAGGAACTATTGATTGTAGGGTTGATGAAAGTTATGTGAAAAAATTATTGGGATATTTTAAGCAAAGGGGATAAAACGATTAACGATTTATGAATTACGATTTTCGAATTATGAGAATAAAAGCATCGGTCATCGGTCATCGGTCATCGGTCGTGTTTTCTGTATTCTTTATTCTTTGTTCTTTATTCTCATTTGGTCAAGTTACATCATCAATAGACTCCACTTCCATTACAATAGGAGAACAGATTACCTATAAAGTTGAAGTTGAAACCGATACAACAAACATGGTAGTTTTCCCCGAAGGGCAAACCTTTTCACCATTGGAAATGATAGAGTCTTACAGGATTGACACTATTAAAAATAGCGATAAATACAACCTGATTAAAAAATATGCCCTAACTCAATTCGACTCTGGGGCATATACTATTCCAAGCCAAAAAATACTTGTAGGGGATAAGCCCTTTTTCACCGATTCATTAAAAGTTGAGGTTAACAATGTTGTTGTAGATACAACCAAACAGGGGCTTTATGATATTAAACCAATAATTGAGGTTAAAAAGAAAGGGAGCAATTGGTGGAAGTATGTTTTGATAACCCTACTGATAGTTGGTGTTATTGCCTTTTTAATGTATTGGTTTATTTGGCGGCAAAAACCTTTGACCGAAGAACAAAAAATAGCCTTGTTACCGCCTTATGACAGAGCTAAACTAGCTCTAAAAAAATTAGATGAAAGTCATTATTTAGAGCAGGCTGAACTGAAAGAATACTATTCAGAACTAACACTTATCATTAGAAAATATTTAGATGAAAAGGTATACGATCATTCCTTGGAAAGTACTACCGAAGAATTGATAAGCAGGCTACGGTTATTAAGGGAAGGGAATCAAATAGATTTAAGCCAAGACACCATAAAAAATATAGAAAGTATATTACGACGTGCCGATTTGGTAAAGTTTGCCAAGTCTATTCCAGATATTGCTTTAGCTGAATTGGACCGAAATACGATAGATACTGAGATTGACCATGTAAAAGAAGTCTTGCCAGAACCAACAGAAGAAGAAAAGTTGTTGGATGAGAAATATAGAGAAGAGCTTGCGAGAAAGAAAAAACGCCGTAAAATTATGGCTACAACAGTAGTTGGTATATCATTGCTCATAATGTCTTTTATTGGCTTTTCACTTAAATACGGTTTTAATTATGTAAAGGATACCATTATTGGGCATGACAGCAAAGAATTATTAGAAGGCGATTGGATAACTAGCCAATATGGGGTGCCCCCAGTAACCATTTCTACTCCTAAGGTTTTAAAAAGAACTGAGGTTTCATTGCCAAACGAGTTAAAGCAACAAATGAGTATGACTTTATTTGCTTATGGTACACTACTAGATGAATTTAGTGTTGTTGTTAATACCACGTTATTAAGTAAGCCTCCAAAAGATGGGATAGATATTGAAAAGACAATAGAAGAGAGCTTAAAGGGTTTAGAAGCTCAAGGAGCAAAAGATATAATAACATTCAATAATGAGTTTGCGACACCTAATGGAGCAGAAGGAGTCAAAACCTATGGTACTTTAAAATTCGATGTGCTTAAAACAGGTAATTTTGTTGAAGCCAATTATGTCATGTTACATTTTATTTCAGAAAATGTGATTCAGCAAATTATGATTACCTATCCGTTAGACGACGTATATGCCGACCAGATTATTGAACGCATTTTAAACTCAATAGAACTAAAACCTGAAGAAGCATAAATGTTAGAAGGTATTGAATTTTTAAATAAAGAGTTTTTTTGGTTGTTGTTGGTGTTACCTGTAGTAATCCTGTGGCACTTAGTAAAGCGCAACAAACTAACCCCTGAGCTTAAAATATCCAGCTTAAAAGGGTTTAAAACTACTGCATCTTGGTTACCAAAATTCAAACACGCGCTTTTTGTTCTAAGGCTTTTGTCATTAGTACTATTAATTACAGCATTGGCTAGGCCACAAACGGTTGATGTTTCTACAAAAACAAAAACTACCAAAGGGATAGATATAGTTATGGCTATAGATGTTTCTGGAAGTATGTTAGCTAAAGATCTGTTACCAAACAGACTGGAAGCCTTAAAAAAAGTTGCTGCCGATTTTATAAAAGGTAGACCGAATGACCGAATTGGATTAGTGGAATATGCAGGTGAAAGTTATACCAAAACACCTATTACGAGCGATAAAGCCATTGTACTTCGTTCATTAAATAGTATAAAATACAACAATATTATTGAAGACGGAACGGCTATTGGCATGGGTTTGGCGACTGCCGTAAATAGGTTAAAGGATAGCAAAGCAAAGAGCAAGGTTATTATTTTATTGACAGATGGTGTTAATAATTCAGGATTTATAGATCCTAAAATAGCCAGTGAATTGGCTGTGGAATATGGCATAAAAACATATACCATTGGTATTGGTACTAACGGTATGGCATTATCGCCTGTGGCAAGAGATCCTAGAACTGGAGATTTCCAGTATCGTAGAATTCAGGTTGAAATAGACGAAGCTCTTTTAAAGGAAATAGCCGATGCAACGGGAGGCAAATATTTTAGGGCAACCGATAATAAAAAGCTAAAAGATATTTATGACGAAATCAACAAACTTGAAAAAACAGATATAGAAGAATTTAAGTTTTATAACTATGAAGAAAAGTACAGGCCCTTAGTACTTTTTGCTGGTTTTTTATTGCTATTGGAGCTGATGATTCGCTTTACTGTTTTTAGAAGCTTTATATAATAAAACAAAAAAATAGTTTAGGGATTTGGAGTTTTAATATTGGAATTTTAGAAAGATGCAATTAGAAGAAAAAATATGGTTTTGGATTTTAGGAGTCATTCCTATAATTGTGTTATGCTTTTTGGTATTGCAACTTTGGAAGCACAATACCCAAAAGAAATTTGCAGATAAGACCCTGTTAAAAAGACTAAGCCCTAATAAATCATTATTTAAATCGGTGTTAAAAATAGCTGTCATTTGTTTAGTCTTTGCATGTATTGCTATTGCAATGGTAAATCCAAAAGTAGGCACAAAATTAGAAACTGTTAAACGAGAAGGCGTCGATATTGTTTTTGCTATAGATGTTTCTAAAAGTATGTTGGCCGAAGACATAGCCCCAAACCGATTGGAAAAAGCAAAGCAACTGGTCACTCAAATTGTAAATAACTTGGCGAGCGACCGCATTGGTATTATAGCCTATGCTGGCAAAGCATTTCCGCAGTTGCCTATTACAACAGATTATGCAGCGGCCAAAATGTTTTTGCAAAACATGAACACCGACATGTTGTCTTCACAGGGAACAGCAATTAACGAGGCTATTAAGTTGGCCATAACCTATTATGATGATGAAGAGCAGACTAATAGGGTTTTAATCATTATTTCAGATGGTGAAGACCATAGCGAGGCAGCTGCTCCAGTAGCAGAGGAAGCGCATGAAGCAGGAATTAGAATCTTTACTATTGGTGTGGGTGATGTTAAAGGCGGCCCTATTCCAGAGAAGAAAAATGGTATTGTTATAAGCTATAAAAAGAACAATGAAGGTGAAACTGTAATCACCAAATTAAATGAAGAAACCCTTCAAAATATAGCTCAAGCTGCTAACGGGGCATACATAAATGGTAAAAACACCAATGATGTCGTTGAAAGCATTAGAGAGATATTAAATAATATGGATAAAACTGAGTTTGAAGCCAAGCAGTTTTCCGATTTTAAATCTCAGTTCCAATGGTTTTTAGGTTTTGCCATTTTCTTTTTAGTGTTAGACATCTTCCTTTTGGAACGAAAAACGGAGTGGTTAAAAAAATTAAACTTGTTTAATGAGAACCTATAATTTTATAAATTTTTTAACGCACAAAAAAAGAGGGTTTTATATCTTGCTTAAAGAGATTCTTAAAAAATGAAGAAGATAATTTATATAGTGTTTTTGTTTAGTATTGGGATTTCCAGTTCCCAAGAGCTTGACAAATCCCAGAAGTTAGCCTTAAAGAAAGCCAATAACTATGTTTATGAAGGAAATAAACTTGTAGATAAAAATTTTGTTGAAGCAGAGATGGCTTATAGAAAAGCGATTTCAGAACAACAATCAACAGTTACGGGGAATTACAATCTTGGGAACTCGTATTACGAAAATGGGAATTTTGAGGAAGCATTGTTTCGCCATCAAGAAGCTATTAAACATACTAGTTCCAAGTCAGAAAAGCATAAGGCTTATCATAACATAGGAAACATTTTAATGCAAAATAAGAAGTGTAAGGAAGCAGTTGAAGCCTATAAAAATGCATTAAGAAATAATCCTATGGATGATGAAACACGTTATAACCTTGGCTTGGCCAAGATTTGTGCCGAACAACAAAAGGACCAACAAGACCAGAATAAAGACGACGAAAATAAAGATAAAAACGAGGACAAAAAAGATCAAAAACAGGATCAAAAGGATCAGCAGGACAAAAAAGATCAAGAAGGCGATAATAAAGAAGAAAACAATGAGGACCAAGAGGGCGAAGACGATAAAAAAGATGGCGAAGACCAAAAAGATGAAGACGGAAAGCCCAAAGACGAAAATCAGGATAAGGGCAAGAAAGGAGAAAAAGAAAAGGAACAGCCACAACAGCCTAAACCACAACCTGGTCAATTATCGCCTCAACAAGTAAAAAGTTTATTGGAGGCCATGAATAATCAAGAACAGAAAGTTCAGGATAAAATAAATGCCGAAAAGCAAAAAGGCATAAAAATTAAGACAGAGAAAGATTGGTAGAGAGTTAAGAGTTTAGATTAACAATTAACGATTTCAGAATTTATAATTGAATTCTTTTAATGAACAAATGAAAACTAATGACCTAGAAGATAGAATAATTGATTTTGCCGTTGATATAATAGATATTACTGAGCATGTGAAAAATAATTATGCAGGTAATTATTATGGAAACCAATTAATACGATCTTCGGGTTCTCCAGCATTAAATTATGGAGAGGCTAGAAGTGCTGAATCCCATAAAGATTTTGTTCATAAAATGAGAATTTGTCTAAAGGAGTTAAGAGAATCATTTAATTGCTTGAGAATAATTAAAAAATCTAATCTTTTTCTTGGAAATGAAGTACATATAAATAAAGCTATAGACGAAAACAATCAGTTAATTTCAATTTTTGTAGCTAGCATAAAAACATCTAAGAACAATAATTCAAATTTCAAAAGTCGTTAATCGTTGTTCGTTAATAATCATGAATAGTATCAAAAACATACTTATTTTATTATTGCTTTTAGTTACATCGTTTACTTTTTCGCAAGTAACATTTGAAGCTAAGGTTAGCAAGAAAACACTTGGGATAAACGAACGCTTACGTGTCGATTTTGAAATGAATCAAGATGGTGATAATTTTAATCCGCCTGGTTTTTCTGGCTTTACTATTGTTGGTGGCCCTAACCAATCGGTTAGTAATTCCTGGATCAATGGTAAGAGAACATATAAAAAAATATATAGTTATGTTTTAGCGCCAAAAAAACGTGGAGATTTTACCATAGGCCAGGCATCGATAACAATTGATGACGAAACCTTTAAAACCATACCAATAGATATTACTGTTACGGCTGCTGTAGAAAAGCCAAAAGACCCTAATGACCCTAATTATATTGCTTCAGAAAACATCCATTTAGTTGCAGAAATATCTAAAACCAGTCCGTATTTAAATGAAGCCATAACGGTAATTTACAAGTTGTATTTGGCACCCAGTATTAATCCTTATGACGTAAATGTCTTGGATAACCCACAGTTTAATGATTTTTGGAACCAGGAAATTAAGTTAAAGGAATTAAAAATGGAAAAAGGCTCCTATAATGGAGAAGACTATAATTATATAGTATGCAAAAAGCTGGTTTTATACCCTCAAAAAACCGGTAAATTGGATATTGAACCGCTAAGCTTGAATGTAGTGGTGTCTGTACCAACCAATAGACGAGATATTTTTGGAAGCCGCATCATGACCCGTTTAAATACAACTGCTGTTAGTAGCAAAAGAATCATTGATGTAAAAGCCTTACCAGAAGCAGGTAAACCTGTTGACTTTACTGGAGCCGTTGGCGACTTCTCGTTTAAAGTAACAACCTCTAAAACCCAGTTGGATGCTACGGAATCCTTACAGGCCAAGGTTGAGGTGAGTGGTAAAGGAAACTTAAAACTGTTTAATCTACCTAAAATTTCTTTACCTAGTTCATTGGAAGTTTATGAACCAGAACACTCAGAAAGTGTTAGGACCAATTTAGAGGGTATGCAAGGCAGTATTAGCGATAACTATACTATCGTACCGCAATATAAGGGTAAGTACCCCATACCAAGTATCTCGTTTTCTTATTTTGATTTAGAAACGGAAAGCTATAAACGTCTTTCTTCTGAAGAAATAATTATCGATGTTTTGGACGGTCCAATAAACTCTAGCAATGGGAACAACAATGTAGTCTCAGATAATAATATAAAACAACGCATTGTTTTAAATAATGATCAGTTTAAGTTCATAAAAACTAAAACTAGTTTTACTGCAATAAGCACAGCACATTTCTTTAAAACTAAATTATTTTGGTTATTAGTGCTTTTGCCTTTTTTAGCTATTCCATTGGCTATGGTAATTAGAAAAAAGAAAAAAGACATGGCAGCGGACGTGTTTGGAAACAGAATAAGACAGGCAGATAAGTTAGCTAGAAAGTATTTGGGTAAGGCCAAGAGAGAACTTGGGAAAAAAGAAGCCTTTTACATTGCTCTAGAAAAAGCTTTGCATAATTACCTTAAGGCTAAATTACATATTGAAACAAGTGAATTAAGTAAGGATAGAATCAAGGCTTTGTTAAAGGATAAGGGAGTAGATGCTGAAGTAATTACAGGTTTCAACACTATTTTAGAGAGTTGTGAGTTGGCACGTTATACACCAATTACCACAGTAACCATGCAAGACGATTATAATAAAGCAGCAAAAACAATAACATTAATAGATAAACAGGCACGTTAACATGCGATACATTTTATACATCATAACGGTTTTGTTGAGCATCAATACAATGGCTCAAAACGAAGTGTTATTTAATGAAGCCAATACCCTTTATAATGATGGGAAATATGCTGAATCTATTGATATTTATAATCGCATTTTAGGTTCTGGAAAACACTCTGCCGAGTTATACTTTAATTTGGGCAATGCCCATTATAAATTGAATAACATAGCACCAAGTATTTACTTTTATGAAAAAGCTTTACAATTATCGCCAAACGATGAAGACATAAAAAATAATTTGGCATTCGCAAAAAATATGACAATAGACGATATAGACATTATTCCTGAAACCGGATTTGTCAAAATATTAAATAATATTACCCATTATTTTAGTTTTGATAGTTGGGCAAAAACCACTGTGGTTTTTGTGTTTTGTTTTGTAATCCTGTTTTTAGTTTACTATTTTTCTTATGGGTCTTTAAAAAAACGTATTACCTTTATGTCCAGTATGATGTCTTTACTCTTTTTCTTTATTTCAATAGCCTTGGCATTCCATAAATATAATTTGGATAAAAAAGACAGACCTGCTATAGTTTTTGTGTCAGAAAGTAAGGTGAAAAGTGAACCTAATTCCCGAAGTGAAGAATTATTTAGATTGCATGAGGGGGCAAAAGTCCAAATTTTGGATACCATTAATGATTGGAAAAAAATAAAACTTACGGATGGCAAAACGGGCTGGGTAGTTAATGATGATATTAAAGCCCTTTAGACAATTTCACTATCTAAAGAAGTTTTTTCTTCAACAGTTTCAATAATAGAAGGCAAGATTAATGGAATTAATGACTTAACAGGTTTGTAGAGTACCGATTTCTCTAAATCATCATCACTCATATATGACACGCTATTGTTTACCTTATCAAAAATAATTAGAAGGACACTTATAATTAATGCGTATTTAAATCCGCCAAAAATTGCTCCTAATAAACGGTTTAAAAGGCCTAGTGCTGCTAAATTAGCAAGTTTAGTTAAAGCCTTGCCAGCTAGAGTAATAGCTAAAACAATAATAATAAAAGTGATGGCAAAGGCAGTAATGTTTATGGTTTTTTCATCCCACTCGACTCTTTCAGATAAAAATTTGGCTGCAAAATTGCTAAAATGTACAGCACCATAAACACCAGCAATTAGCGCAACTATAGAAGCAACTTCAACAAAGAGTCCTTTTATAAAGCCATTAATAATGCCAAATAATATTAAAACAACTATAACAATATCTAAAAAACTCATGATGTAAATATATGTATAAATTCTTTTTTAATACCATATCTTAAAATAGATCAATAGCTTTCTTAACTTTGGACTTTGAAATTTAATAAGCTATGTCTAGAGATCAACAATTAAAGGAACGATGGGAAATGGTAGTCAAAAAGCTATCTAGTCAATTTGCTGATGGAGATTTATTAGATATTGATGCCATTATTTATTTAATAGGCGTTCAGGAACTGGGACAACTTCATAGAAGCTTTAAAAAAGACCAAAAGTTAGATCTCATGCATATAGCTATATGTAAACTTTTAACCCCTTATGGCTATTACGAACTTGATTTCGTTGATGATGATGGCTGGCCGCATTACAGGGCAAAAGCTGAGCTTCCTTTTTTAAAAGCAGGGGAACAAAGTGTTTTAATGAAAGAAGCCATTGTTAACTATTTTTTAGAAACAGAGTTTATAGATTGATATTAGGAAGCTTTCAGAACACTTCTATGTATAGTTTCCAGTTATGCCAATATTTTCATTAAATTTGCCCTCAATATTTTGAATACTGGAGAAAGAATCAGTACAAGAGAGATGTCATGATAGATAAGATAAAAGAACTTATTGCCGAAGTAGAAGTCTTTAAAGCCCAATCTAAAGAAGAAGTAGAAGCCTTTAGAATAAAATATTTAGGTTCTAAAGGACTTTTAAAGGAGTTTTATGGGGAATTAAAAAATGTTGCAAACGATCAAAAAAGGGAATTTGGACAAATTATTAATCAGCTAAAAAACACAGCTGAAGATAGAGTCAATACCTTAAAGGCAGAATTTGAAAGCAAAGAAGAAGAGAAGGGCGTTTATGGGGATTTATCGCGCCCTGGCGAGCCAATGCCGTTGGGTGCTCGTCATCCTATTTCCATTGTAAAGAATCGAATTATTGATATTTTTTCGCGTATTGGATTTAATGTAAGTGAAGGTCCAGAAATAGAGGACGATTGGCATAATTTTACTGCTTTAAATTTACCAGAATACCACCCTGCACGAGATATGCAGGACACTTTTTTTATTCAAACCAATCCAGATATTTTGTTACGTACCCATACCAGTTCGGTACAGGTACGTTACATGGAAAACAATAAACCACCTATACGTACCATTTCTCCGGGTAGGGTTTATAGAAATGAAGCCATATCGGCACGGTCGCATTGTTTTTTCCATCAAGTTGAGGGACTTTATATTGACAAGGATGTTAGTTTTGCCGATTTGAAACAAACCTTACAGCATTTTACAACCGAAATGTTTGGTAAAAGTAAAATACGTTTACGCCCATCTTATTTTCCATTTACCGAACCTAGTGCCGAAGTAGATGTGTATTGGGGATTGGAAACCGAAACCGATTATAAAATGACCAAAGGAACAGGTTGGTTGGAAATTATGGGCTGTGGTATGGTAGACCCCAATGTTTTGGATAACTGCGGCATCGATTCTAAAGAATACTCTGGTTTTGCCTTTGGTATGGGTATAGATCGCATTGCTTTATTGTTGCATCAAATAAGTGATATTCGTTTGCTAAGTGAAAACGATGTACGCTTTTTGGAGCAATTTAAGAGTGCACTATAATTTTTTAAAGCTTAAAAGGTTCGGTTGTTAAGCAATCATTTTGCCATATTTTGTTTGTAGTAGCTTGATCTATATTGGCACCTGAAAGGATAATTAAAACAGTTTTTTTGCCCTTTTGTTTTTGTAACCATTGAAAAGCAGCTTCCATTCCCAATGCACTAGTGGGTTCAATCCGCGATTTAAGTAAATGGGTGAGCCATTGTGTCCAATAAATGATAGTGTCTTCAGTGATCTCATAGAAATCGTCAAGTTGTTTTAAGTATTCAAAAGTAATATCACCTACCGCTAAGGTCATGGCACCATCTGCTAAAGTATTGGGCGCAGAAGATAACCGTTGAATACTGTTTTTTCGCAAGGATTCAGCAGCATCATTTCCAGCCAAAGGTTCAGCACCAATTACTTTTATGTTTTTGGATAAACCTCTAGAAGCTATCAAAGATCCAGATAACAAACCACCACCGCCACAAGGCCCAAATACCGCATCAACTTCTCCAATGCTATTCATGGCCTCTAAAGCGACTGTGCCTTGACCGCAGATAACTTGTTCATGATTATAAGGAGGAATCCAATAAGTGTCTGGGTTTTCTGAAGCTCGTTTCACCAAATCATCTGCCTCTTGCCTGGTTTCACATAAAATAACTTGCGCGCCATAGGCTTTTGTAGCCTGTATTTTTACTTTAGACGAATAGTCTGGCATGTATATGGTAGCAGGAATATCAAAACGATTCGCCGCCCAAGCGACTGCTTGGGCATGGTTCCCGGAACTGTTGGCAACAAAATGTTTCGGGGTGTGATGATTTTCAATTAGCCAAGCTATGGTGTTACAGGCACCACGAGCTTTAAATGCTCCTATCTTTTGGAAGCCTTCAGCTTTGAAATAAATGGTATGTCCTAGCCAAGTATTTAATAATGATGAAGTTAGTATAGGAGTTTCATTAACTAAACCCGAAATTCGAGATTTAGCATTTATAATATCCTTTAGTTCTAAAGTGCTATTCATAAAAGAATATAGCTTTCATAATCAATATTATAAAGATAACCTTTATAATACTGAAATGAATTATTTTTGAAGCTTATAATTTATGTTTAATGAAAAAGGATATTGAAATTCCTAAAGTTGAAGGCGTTTTTGTTGCTGTAGTGAATGAGTTTAACAACATCTATAATACATATGATTGGAATGCCTATATTATTAATGATAAAGAGGTTGATTTAGAGATGGTCATTATCGTTACCAGTGGCTATTCCCAAGATAAAACCACTTCGGTATTTAGAAAGCGTATCGATGTATTGCCCAAAAAGAGTTATGCCAAAATTGAACTCATGCAGGAGGAATTGTTTGCACTTAATAATACCTTTAAAGTTTCTTTTTTTGAAGGTAATCGAATGTTCGACAAGACCTACTTGTTTAGAAAAAACACCATTAACATCAAAGCATTACAGCCTATACCCTTAATGACAGAAAAAGGAGTCTTGGTTAAATAGTAAATCAGAGATTATTTTTTATTTTGTTGGGGTTTAAGAGGTATTTGCACATTAAACGTACTACCATCCTTAAGATTGCCTACATGAACTAAAGCTGAAGCACAGTATAAAGTGGTTGGAAAACCATTGTCATCAAACAATAATTGTGGGCGCTCTAAGTTCTTGACCTTTATGGTGTCGCCTAATTTAAGCACTACTTCCTTTTTCATAAACAATGGCTTTTCAGGTTTAGACCAAACGATACCATCAACCGACTCTAAAATCGCCAACGCAGGTTCATCATCTGTAATGCGCCCTGTAAAGTCTTTAAAAACCGCATAGAATTTTTGGTGCAAGTTGTGGTACCACACATAGGGATCTTCTGCTGAAGCTATAGAACCATCGTCCATCTTTATGTCGAAAACATAATTATCTAATGGAACAAACGGGCCTGTTGGGCTATCAGATATGGCTACTCCATGCACGCCGCGCCAATTGGGGGTGTATATATTACCTTTAAAATACAGCAAGTATTTGCCATCGGATGGACGTTGCACAACTGAAGGATTAACAACAATAATATTGTCGGGTTTGGTTATGGTGCCTTCGGGCGAAGGGTTTACAATATTATTAGGTTTAACTCGAGTTCGAGGCGATAGCAAAGGTGTTTCTGGGCGCTTAAAATTTCCAGTTAATAATTGATTAAAATCATCAAAAGTAATAACCCCTATCTTCTGATTTTGCTGCACACGGTCCCGCTTGCTTAGGTTATAGCCTGGAGAACCTTCTGCTTGTATTCCCGGATCACGAGAACCTATGTAGTAAAGATAGTATGTATTGTTAAACTTTTTAATATGCGGATTGTGTACCATCTGTGCATCCCAAGCTAGAGAATCTCCTGTTAACGCCTTGCCTTCTAAAACTATTTTTTGAAATTTAAAATCCCTATCGGGATAATCGGAAACGGCATAAGCAATTTTGGAATGTAGTACCCAAGATTGGCCAAAAGCAGGAAGCGAATCGCCACATTCCCAAGTACTGTAAAGCATGTGGTATTTGTTGTCATCACCTTTAACCACACTGCCACCCCAAACAAATCGACTTAAATCATTTAATACTGATGCACCTTCCAAAATAGAACCATTTACCTTGGCATCTATTGGCCCTGCTATAACATTTAGCTCAATAGTTTTCTTTGAGTTACAACTTAATATTGTAATAAGTAAAAAAATGCTAAAGAGACCAAACCTCATAGGTTAATCCAATTTTTCAGTTAGTTTTTTAAATACTTTTTTAGGGTTTTTGTTTTCATAAAGAATGCCATAAACGGCATTAATAATAGGGAGTTTCGTTTTATTAATATTTTTTTGGTTAAGTAAATGGGCGCTTTTTGTAGCATAATAGCCTTCAGCAACCATATTCATTTCCATCATGGCGCTTTTTACGGTATACCCTTTACCAATCATATTGCCAAACATACGGTTTCTTGAAAAAGTAGAGTAACCCGTAACCAATAAATCCCCTAAATAGGCCGAGTTATTGATGTTACGCTTTATTTTGTGCATTTTTTTAATAAAACGTTTCATTTCCCTAATGGAATTACTCATTAATACACTCTGGAAATTATCGCCATAACCTAACCCATGAGCTATTCCTGCTGCAATGGCATAGATGTTTTTAAGCATTACGGCATATTCCACACCTATAATGTCGTCACTAATTTTAGTTTTTATATAATCACTAGATAAGTTTTTAGCTATTGCCTTTGCCTTATTTGCGTCAGCACAGGAAATGGTAAGATAAGATAAGCGTTCTAAAGCAACTTCTTCGGCATGGCATGGCCCAGCTATTACGGCAATATTTTGGAAAGGAATGTTGTAAGTTTCGTTGAAATGTTCGCCCACCAATAATCCACTTTCAGGAACAATTCCTTTAACTGCCGATACTATTGTTTTGTTGGAAATGTCTGCATCAAGCTTTTTAAGTTCACTGTAAATAAAGGCTGAAGGAATTACAAAAATTAATACATCGGCATAGTTGGCTATCTCGTTAATGTTGTTGCTTAGCTTTAGCTGTTCCAAATGAAATTCAACCGAACTCAAGTAATTAGGATTATGCTGTTCCTTTAATAGATGTTCTTTGGTATATGCACTACGCATGTACCACCCCACTTCATTTAAATTTTCGCATAACATTTTTACTATGGCAGTAGCCCAACTACCTGCCCCGAAAACAGCATACTTTAAGGAGTTTTCCATATAAAACAAGGATTGTTAAATTCAAAAATAAGCAAAATAATGCTTATGGTTGAAGTTATGATTCATACTTAAATTAATTTTTGGCACGTGTTTTGGAATTGCTTAAACAGAAACTCAAAAAATGTTTGATTATGAAGACTGCAAAATTACTCTTAAGCCTATCGTTAATAGCAACCTTGTTTACCTCATGTTATACTGAAGTGATTGTTGAAGATGATCCAGGAATTTCGATTCATCAATTACTAACTTCACATGAATTGTGGTATGTCGATATAAATAGAACAATTGGCTATGGCGAAACCCCATTCTTACAAAAGGCGTTCACCATTTCATTTAGAAATGGCATACTATATGCCAATAATAATATAGTTGGATTAGGAGATACCGGAAACGGATTTGGTATTGATGTAGGTGAGTATAATGCCTATGATATGATTTTAGATGTGCATCACGATATTGACGGATTTGAAACTTTTGATGTGTATCAAATAGATA
Source organism: Aestuariivivens sp. NBU2969 (assembly GCF_019931125.1). Classification (NCBI taxonomy): domain Bacteria; kingdom Pseudomonadati; phylum Bacteroidota; class Flavobacteriia; order Flavobacteriales; family Flavobacteriaceae; genus Aestuariivivens; species Aestuariivivens sp. NBU2969. Next base: position 3,513 of record NZ_JAIOUU010000017.1, on the reverse strand, counting down.
ACAATACCATAGAGTTGTATAACCCTAATAATGATACCTCTTACTTTTTAGAGGGTTACCAACGTAGTAACTTCGATTACGATTTTGTATTCTACGATAACATTCATTATTTCCTGCAGGAGTACGAAGCTTGGGAAAAGACTTATACCAGTGAGTATGGAGTCTTAAATGAATTTGATAATGAAAACTATTTACAGTTTTTGGCTGGAGGTAATGACTCCGAATTTAGAAGCTCACAAGATGATTTTGGTAGGGAACCAGCCAATTTAATATGGGATTATACGGGTATTTATAGTGTAGGTGATGTAACGAACAATATGTACCTAAAAACTTTAACATTAGATTATGATTATTTCGACAATGAATATTTTGAATTAAGCGTTATAAATGATGGAAAGATAGAGTTGTTCCACCCAGCATCGGAGACGATATATGAATTTGAAGGCAGGGGCTATATACAGTATTTAAAAACTGCTAAAACAAAAGGCGATACCAATACCGGGACAACAGGTAAAATGCGTAAGTCTAGAAAAGATAAAGTGTCTAATCCAAGGGAAAACATAAGAAGTTAAACATATTTTGGTTGGTTATTTAGTTGAAAAGCCGTTTAAAGTGTCATGCTTTAAGCGGTTTTTTATATAATCAAAAGCTAAAACGGTGAAGCTTATTTATAAAAATTCATTTCATCCAAATACGACCAAACATGATCTGGCAGCATGGGTTTAACAAGTTTTCCTGCTTTAATGGATTGGCGTATAAATGTAGAGGAGATTTCCATGATGGGGGCATCAATAAAATGTACTTTATCGTGTTGGTGAAATTGGTTTTCAGTTGCATCTATAGAAATTCGGGGGTACACATATAAATGGTGCTCTTCTAAAATAAGCTCGAAGTTTTTCCATTTATGGAAACTCTTTAAATTATCCTCACCCATAATTAAGGCAAAGGTGTAATCTGGATATTTTTCCTGTAAATGTACCAGTGTATTGATGGTGTAGTTGGGCTGGGGTAGATTAAATTCAATATCGCTAGGTTTAAGTTTGGTATAATCTTGTGTGGCACGGTATACCATTTCCAAGCGTTGGTAATTGTTTAGTAAACTGCTTTTCTTTTTAAAGGGACTTTGCGGTGTCACTACAAACCAAACCTGATCTAAATCACTGTACTCTACCATGTGGTTGGCAATCACTAAATGGCCCACATGTATGGGATTAAACGAGCCAAAAAATAAGCCAACTTTCATTTACAGAAATTTAAGAATTTACAAAATCACCTATTAGTGTTTCAGCCTCTTGAAGGGCTTTCTCTAGGTTGTCGTTTTCAATAATCACGTCAAATAAAGGTGCTGTGGCCAGTTCGGCTGAAGCTTTGGCAACGCGCATGTTTATTTTGTCTTCACTCTCGGTCTTACGTTTTTTTAAGCGTATTTTAAGTTCGTCTATGCTTGGGGGTTTTACAAAAATGGCAATGGTCTGTTCTGGGAATTTACGTTTAATACGTAATCCGCCAGAAACGTCAATATCAAAAATAACATGTTTGCCCTTGGCCCAAATACGTTCAACCTCAGTTTTCAAAGTACCGTAAAAGTTATCACGATATACTTCTTCCCATTCTAGAAAATCCTCATTCTTTATTTTGTTTTTAAATTCCTCAGCAGATAGAAAATAATAATCCTTTCCATCTATTTCCTCACCTCGTTTGGTACGGGAAGTTGCCGATATAGAGAACTCTAAATTTAAGTGGTCTATACCCAATAAATGCCTTACAATAGTTGTTTTTCCAGAACCAGAAGGTGCTGAAAACACAATTAGTTTACCTTTTTTAGAACTGTTGCTTTCCACTAAAGATTTAAATTTATACTTGAGAAGTTATTACTTAAAGAACATTCAATAATTGCTCCTTTATTTTTTCGAGCTCATCCTTCATTTGAACCACCAATTGCTGCATGGGGGCATAATTGCTTTTAGAGCCAATGGTGTTAATTTCCCGACCTATTTCCTGACTAATAAACCCTAACTTTTTGCCGTTGGAGTCACTGGAGTTTAAGCACTCTATAAAATAATTTAAATGGTTTTTTAAGCGCACCTTTTCTTCTGTAATGTCCAATTTTTCAATATAAAAAATAAGTTCCTGCTCAAAGCGGTTTTCGTCAAACTTGTCTTTTAATTCTTCAACACTTTTATGTAGTCGCTCCCTAACCCCTTGAACTCGCTCGGGATCCATTTTAACAACCTCTTCTAGTATGGTGTCAATAGTATTTACCCTATTTCTAAAATCGGACTCCAAAACCTTACCTTCATCCAATCGGTGGTCATTTAAGTCATCGATGGCTTTTTTGATTTCAGCTTCAATCAGTTGCCATTCATTTTCATTAATCTCCTCACGTACTGTATTTAATGCATCTGGAAATCGAACTGCCATTTTAAGAAGCTCAATATCGTCACCATCAACAACTTGACTTAGTTGTTGTATGTACTGCTTAACAACAGGAGTGTTTATTTGAGTTGAGGTGTCTTCGGCAGTAGTTTCAACATAAATGGAAAAATCTATTTTACCACGTAACAGTTCATTAGCAAGCAATTTTCTAATCGCTAATTCTTTTTCTCTATAGATAGAGGGCATTCGTGAGTTTATATCAAGGTTCTTACTATTAAGTGACTTAAGCTCTATGGTTAACTTTTTAGTTGGTAATTGCAGTACAGATTTTCCATAACCTGTCATAGAATGTATCATAGACGGATGATTTAAGTTATGCAAAAGTACATGAATTTTTTCATTTGAAAATTCCCAAAAACATAATAGAAAATTTTATTGATTAATACTACAGGCGTTAAGACGAAATAGCCAATTATAAAAATTAACATTTAAAAAAGGGGATTTTGGTATAAAAGTTATTTTAAGATAAAAAATTACTTTCTCTTGAAGGGAAAAATTGAAACGATATAATGTTTACTAAAAAACCTAGGGGCAAAGAATTCAATCCAAGCCCCTAGTAAACTACATAAATAATCATCTTTCGACTAAATTATGTGACTAACTCAAAATAATCTTAACTACATTACAAATGTATATATAGAAGTGATATGCTGCTACTATTAAACAGACTAGAACTAATACTTTTTTTGCACTTTACAAAAAGTTTGTAATATTTTTCATTGTAATTGTATTTAAAGCTTTAATTCTTATCCATTATATAATTAAATGTTGCTCTAATAAGCTTATAAAGGAATTTCCAAGCAAAAAAAGTATATATTTTAGTTTTATAAATAGTAGTAAATTAGGTGTTGTAAACTTAAGTTTGTAAAGGAGCTTTATTTAAAGATTCCTTATAAAGTATTTTTTTGCTGATTTTTGAATTTAAGGTCAATGCTTTGTTTTATTAATCAATCATGGCAAAAGAATCTGTTAACAATAAATAATTATTGAGTTATTAATTTAAAATCCGTATTTTAATGCTTTAAAACATTAAGATATGGAACAATATGAAGGTAAAAATATACTAAACTTTGTAAA